>JAFNGD010000093.1 GCA_017885365.1 Nitrospirota bacterium | reverse complement strand
CAGGAGCGAGCGCATAGCGAGCGATCAGGATAAATAATCTACCCTGAGGATCGGAGTTCTTAGGGTCAGGTCTCTTTTGTTGCGCAGGTGCGTCCCCGTGCCAGACTTGAATCTGTAGCTACTGCTCCTTCCGCCCTTCCCACGCCATCGCCTTCTCATACTCCTGAAAGAGCTTTTCCCTTCTCCTGAACTCCCGCGGATGCACGCTCCTTCGTTTCCCCCGCAGGGCGATCCCCATGTCAGCGTGCAGCATCTCATGATAGCCGCCGCGCGCGACATAGCAGCGCGGCACGTTCTTCCGGTCCAGGAGCGGGTTGATCCGGATCGTGTTCGACCGTTCGCTGTAGCTCCCGACGGTCCTTTTTCTTACGGCAGAGCGCGGGCTGCGGCTGCCCCAGGTGATCGCTGCGAATACCTTGTTGCCGAAGTACGTCCGGTTGATCTCGTCGTACAACTCGGAGAGGTCGTAATGTCTGCCCTTTGTCCGGACGGTGACCTTCTTTACGAGCTTCCGCCTCAAGTCCTCCCTGTTCGCCCGAAGGAAGCTCCGGAAATGCGGCATCGCGCGTCTGCGATCCCTCAGATAAGAGACGATCTCGCCTATCACCGCGTGGTCCGCGGAAAGGAACATCCGGTGAAGCCGGACAGAGAGAACGCCGTCCCTGACCGCGCAGGAAAGCACGGTCGTCGAATTGTCCGTGAGAACGAGCGAGACAGGCCTTCCGAGGCGCTCCTCGAGGGTGCGCTTGAGTGCACTTCCGGTCGAAGTGAAGGGAAGGGCCAGTTGCATGTCCGCGGGATCGGGCTTCATAGGACAGGTGGGATTCTACAATATATAGCCAGGGGGCGCAACTGCAGACACGGGGACAGGGGGACACGGGGACGCGGAGATAAAGAAATAGGGGACAGGGGACAGGAGTAATGTGGACATTCCGGGTCAGACATGATTTCCTGCTATTTATCCAAATGCAATCGCATGGGAAGTTGTCCCTCGTTTTTTCGAAACCCTGGCCTCACCTCATATTCCTCGATCGCTGGATGATCTCATCTTTATGAAGCCGCACGTACTCGCAGCTCGTCTCTTTGCCGCACTTCCGGCATTTCAGATCGTACGCGGAATTCATTGTCCCGCATTTCCGGCAGGAAAAGTGCTCGATCATCTCCGTATACCAGGTCTCGTATCCGGCGTGTTTGATCCGTTCCTGCCATTCCCACAGCTCGATCCTGTGTGGCATTGCCGCCTGAAAGGTCCTCAAGTCGTTGCAGGGATACTCCGGGCACTGGCCGCAGAAGTCCAATCCTTTATCAGCGGCGCATTTCGCCATGGTGCAGACGCTGGTACAGTAAAAGCATCTCTTTTCCGCGCGGCACCCATGGCACGCCAGTTCTTCGACCGTGCGCCCGGTGCGGCGCGCGATCGCTTTGAGTCTCGCCGGGTCCTCCCTGGTCCCGATATAGGTCGTGCAGGCAGGGCAGAAGAGCCCGCAAACGGCGGCAAGTTTCTTGTCAATGGCAGCGGTCATTGTCTCCCTCTTTGATTAAGGCGCCATCTCGGGTAGCGTTTCCGGCCGATCCCTATGAACCCGAACAGTGCGTAAAACATTGTTGCTTCTGAACTTCTGCCGCTCGAGGTCTACTTCAGCGCCGCCTCGATCGCAGCGGTCAGCTGCTTGAGGTGGAATGGTTTGGCCACCACTCCTTTGAACCCGTACTCTGCGTAATTGGCCATGACCGAGTCGTTGGCGTAGCCGCTGAACACGATCGCCCTGACGCCGGGGTCCAGTTCCCTCAGTCTGGCCATGGCTTCCCTGCCGCCCATGCCGCCGGGCACGGTCAGGTCCATGATGACCACGTCGAAGGGTTTGTTGTTCCGCAGCGACTCGCGATACCGCTCGACTGCCCTCGCCCCGTTCTCGACCAGCTCCACCCTATACCCGCGCCGCCGCAGCATCGTTCCGACGGTTTCCCGCACATCGCGCTCGTCGTCCATGACCAGGATCGTGGCCTGACTCGCGGCGGGCCCCTTCTCGTCGGCCTGCGCTTCGGCGGAGAGATCGTTGCAGGCGGGCAGGTAGACGGTGAAGGTCGTGCCCGCGCCGGGCGCGGACTCCACGGTGATGTGGCCGTCATGCTTCCTGATGATGGCGTAGGTGACCGAGAGGCCCAGGCCGCTCCCTTTCTGCTTCGTGGTGTAGTAGGGGTCGAAGATCTTGTCGATGTGCTCCCGGGGAATGCCTATCCCGCTGTCGCGCACGGACAGGCGGATGTACCTGCCCGGCTTCAGCGCGGGAACCTTTTGGTGCGCCGAATCGTCGTTCTCCGCGCGCACCGTGATAGTGCCGCCCCCGGGCATGGCCTGGTCGGCGTTGATCACCAGGTTGTTGATCACCTGGGCGATCTGTCCCGCGTCCGCCACGACCGGCCAGAGATCAGGGGGCAGCTCGACCGCACAGGTGACCCCGGAGCCCCGCAGCGAGAACTCCACCGCTTCCCGGACCACCGGGCCGACGGCAATGATCTTCTTGACGGGAGGCGCCCCCGTCAAGAAGATCATTGCCGTCGGCCCGGTGGTCCGGGAAGCGGTGGAGTTCTCGCTGCGGGGCTCCGGGGTCACCTGTGCGGTCGAGCTGCCCCCTGATCTCTGGCCGGTCGTGGCGGACGCGGGACAGATCGCCCAGGTGATCAACAACCTGGTGATCA
>JAFNGD010000092.1 GCA_017885365.1 Nitrospirota bacterium | reverse complement strand
CCCGCAGAAAGCTTGCCAGGGTATCATGCGGCAGTTCACCCGAAAAGAGCCAGCTTACGAAGCCCGTCTTCTGCGGATCATAGGGTTCGAGCGGTTTTGCATAGGCGATCCAGCGCTGAAAGACCTGTGACGGAGCAGGCAGCACATGCGCGCTGAACACCCCTTTGCGCGAAAGAAGCTCCCAGACGGCCAGGAGGCCTACCGGAAGAACGACGGCATAGAGCACCTGTTTTATCTGACCGGTCTTGATCTTCATGCGTTGCTGCGAACGCTACTTCACCTTCAGTTCTTTTTTCGCCTTTTCCAGAACGTCCAGCTTCACAAAGTCCTTGGCGACCGGCGGCGTCGTCATCTTCGCGATGCCGTGCTTCGCCATCATGTCGATCGAGACCTGCACCTCGTTCACGCTGACGTCATAGGTGAACCGGGAGTTATCCACCGCATCGTGGTACTCCTCCGAGGTGAGCTGGTTCTTGAACATCTGTTCGCGGACATATTTCTCCGCTGCTTCGGGATGGTCGATGAAATACTTTGTGGCTTCCACAAAGCACTTCATGAACCGTTCGGCCACGTCCCGTTTCTGGTTGTACATGGCCTCGGTCATGATGAGCGTCCGAACGGGCTCGCCGATGGGAGTATCATAGGGTTTGTTGATCTCGACGCCGAAGCCTTTTCTGATCGCCTGGGAGGACTGCGGCTCGGACTGACACATGGCATCGATGTTCTTGGCCATCAGGGCCTGGTTCAGGTCGGCGTAGGCCATGTAGACGAGCTGTACGTCCTTGCCCGGTTTGTCGGAGAAGGTGAGGTTGTGCATGCCCAGTTCAGCCAGCAGGACCAGTTCCTGGGCGCCACCGCGCGCGACACCTACTTTTTTCCCCTTGAGGTCCGCTACCGAGCTCCACTTCATGTCAGGCCGCCCCACGATGCGGGCGCCTCCCTTTGCGAACCCGGCCACGATCACGATCGGAACGTTGCTTGCCCGGGCCGCGATGGCGCCGTCCACGGCGCTGGCAGCCACGTCGATCTCACCGGCGATGATCGCCGGGATGATATCGATCCCCTTGGGGAAGATCCGCTCCTGGATATCGAGGTTGTATTTGGCGCCGATATCCTTCATGTACCATACCGCCCCGTAGTGTGCGAACTTCAGGTTTCCGACGCGGACGATGTCCGCTGCGAGGGCGGGAGCTGTTCCGATCACGGCGAAAACGAGCAATGCGAGAAGCGTCTTTTTCATAGCGGACCTCCGGAATGAGTGATGGCAAAGATTAGCATGGGGTCGGCAATTTATCAAGGGATCATTTCCATTGCAAGTGGGTTACGTTAGGCCGTTCTCAAGTTATAATCCGCTACTGGCCCTTCTCGGAAAGTTCATGATATTTTTCTGCATCGCCGTTCACAGCTCCGCGCAGGCATGCTATGTTGTCTTCTGTTTTACCTGACGATACTGCTATCCGTGTGCGCTTACGCTTCGCACGCGCAGGCATGATCCTTGGCTTACGGTCTTATTCTGGGCATGCTTGTGCGCGAACCTGTTCACGGGATGCAGGNNCGAAATTCTTGGGCCCCCGTCTTGGCCTAAGGCAGCGTCCCGCAGGGCGAATCCAGGAGCGAGCGCATTCCCTAGGTTTATTGGGAATAGCGAGCGAATAGGATAAAAATACACCCCGAGGATCGAAGCTCCATGCAGTAATCTTCAGGGAGCTTAAACGCGCATGTCTGAGGCCGCAGGCCGAGTTTGCGCGGGCGAGCGGACGTGGCCACCACCCAGCCTCCCCTTGCCAAGGGGAGGTGAGGAGGGGTCATTCAGGACGCGAAGGGAATGTGCAAAAAAGATCATTATGGCCGTACGTTTCCCTGCATCTCGCTGCAAGGAGCTTCAATCGCGGTCGTTCACAATCAGCTCCTCGAGCGAGCGCTTGGGCACGTGATGTACTCCGTCGGCGTCCCTCCAGTATCTGATGTCCCCTTCCGGACCTACCTGCTCGATCACGACTCGCTCCTTCGGTTTGCCGAGGGCGATGACCAGAAGGATTTCGAGGTGACCGGGGAGCGACAGAGCTCTGCAGAGCTCAGGCTTTCGGACATTTCCGATCATGCAGCCGCCCAGCCCCTTTTCCACGGCACCCAGCAGGATGGTTTGCGCCGCGATGCCGTGGTCGCAGCCGAACGACTGCTTAAGGTTCTTGTCGCCGAGAACAACGATGTAGGCGGCAGGCCGCTCTCCTTCAACAGGACCGGGCCAGTCCTTGAGATATGCGGCCCAGGCAAGATGCGGAAAGATGAGCGCGTTCCGGGAGGGGTCGGCGGAGAGCAGGAACTTCAGGGGCTGGGCATTGGAGGCGGTCGCGGACAGGCGCGCGAGCCCGACCAGCTCGATCAGAATCTCCCTGCTCACGCTCGCGTCCTGATGGAATCGGCGGCAACTGCGGTTCTTCGCGACCAGCTCTTTCATCGTCATGGGACCGTTCCTCCCGGCTGTTATAATCTCCCCTCCCTGCGACGGGAGGGGACCAAGGGGAGGGTGGAACTTGCGGTATTGCTGAACCTC
>JAFNGD010000091.1 GCA_017885365.1 Nitrospirota bacterium | reverse complement strand
AATAGTTCCTAGGAAGAAGTTCGTAGGCCAGAGGGATCATCACGGACACGAACAGCGCGGGTCCACACTCATACATTGAGCTTCCTTCCCGATTCTGCTACAGTTACTGACAGGAGCATTAACTACGTTACCACCGAGGGCCCCGAGTACACCGAGAGATGCTGCGTTTATTTAGCCTTTCTCCGTGCCCTCTGTGCTCTCTGTGGCAAAAGATGTTAACAATAATGTGCACACCTTAATATGTACATCGGGCGACCCGTGGGTTCGCAGGGAAGGACAGTCATGATCGAGGTGCGGGAAGAACTGCAGGAAGATATCCAGGCGGTCCTTGCGGTCAACAAGCGCGCCTTCGGCCAGACGGCCGAAGCGTCGATTGTTGACGCGCTGAGAGAGAACTGTCCCGACCTTCTTTCGCTGGTGGCGGTCGACCGCGGCCGGGTTGTCGGCCATATCCTGTTCAGCCCTGCCGTGTCCTGTATCATGGATTTTATGATATAGTTTTTGCATACCAACTACTTCCTGAAGTCTTGATTCTGGATGCTTAAACGGATTGTGTATGTATCAACTCGAATCTTGTTTTTTCGCCTGCTCCTTTTTGCTACTTCCTGAAATACCCTATAGATATCCCGTCGTGATTTTCTCATTTATGTTATCTTACTATTAAGTATTATATCGAACAACCATCCTAGATGCACAAAATATTACATTGTTGAATACACGTGTGTCTTTCTCGCTAGCGGTTCATCGATTAATTCTTGTCCGATTTGATTATACTATATGGAGACCTATGGCTTCTATTATTCCCCTCCAAAGCCTTGCGGTTAATTTAGTTTGCGTTTTTTATGATGTCGATATATTAAACGAAAATAGCCTGATTGGTTGATTCCCACAGTAGTGTAATGCTTCTAATCTCGTAGCGCTTTCCCGGAGGTAAAGTACAATGAGGCGTACGAACGTCATTGCGCCCCTGATCATCGCTGCCGCGTTACCTGTTTTGGCGCTGATGCCACACGAGGCGGCTGCCGAGTTCAAGAAGACGAAGATCGCGGTGCTCGACTTTGCCCAACAGGGAGAAGACCTTAAGAACAAGGACATGGGCAAGATTGTCGCCGAGTGGCTCATCACGGGGCTCGTGGAGACCGGCCGGTTCGACGTGGTCGAGCGGCGGCTGCTCGAGAAGATCATGGAAGAGCACGCCCTGGGCATGACCGGCGCGGTAGATCCCAATAGCGTTGCCCAGCTGGGCAAGATCCTCGGGGTGAAGACGATTGTGAGCGGGACGATCTTGAGCTTCGAGCGGTCGGTTGAGATCAACGCGCGGCTCATCGCGGTCGACACGGCCTCGATCATTGTGGCAGAAAAGGTCAGAGCGGCGAGCGCCACCCGGCTGAACGACCTGGTGGACCTGATCGTGGAGAAGATCGTGCTGGCCTTCCCACTCGAGGGCTACGTGGTCATGCGGGCCGACAACCGGGTCACGCTGGACTTGGGCAACAAGATCGGCGTCAAGCCGAACATGAAGTTCATCGCTTTCAAGGAAGGCAAGGTCATCAAGCACCCGAAGACCGGAGAGGTCCTCGACGTCGAGACCATTGAGATTGGGGAGATCGAGGTCACCGAGGTGCGCGAGAAGACATCCACCGGCCTGATTCTGAAGGAGCTGCCCGGCGCGATCGGGTACGGCACCATGGTGCGGAGCGCCATAAAGGGACAGCTTGTGCACGTCGATGAGGAACCGCAGAAGCCGGCCCCGAAGGTCCAGCCACCGAAGGAACCTACGGGGAAAAAACCGAATGTGAATGTACCTGCTCCGTCATTCTAGCGTGATTATCGTGTAGAGACGGAAGGAGGTGAGGAAGCTTATTATCTCATTCCTATAACGATAACATACTTTAGTAAAAGCGATTAAAATACGTCTGAGAGGAGGCTGCAAGATGAAGAAACTATCGATGGTTTTAGTGGCGTCGCTGATGGTGATGTTCACAAGCACAGCATTTGCAGATGATACAAAGGTGACTGTGGGAGTCAAGGCCTGGCAGAATAAGTGGGAAGAGAAGAATGACACGACCTTTGACTTCGGTTCGTCTTTGATGGTGGGGCCGACGCTCAATGTCCGGTTCAGCAACAATTGGTTTGTCGGTGGGTCCTATCTGGTGACGACCCAGGATTATGAAACCAATGATTTTGTCTTAAACGGGGACAAGCTCACGATTTCACGGAGCGACCTCGATCTGTTTGCCGGCTATATGTTCACGCCCCAATTCGGGATGTTTTTCGGGTACAAATCGATCAGTAACGATGCGAAATACACCTACAAGCCTTTAGGTCTCAATAACTCCAAACTGGCAGATTGGGACATCACCGGGCCCGGCATCGGCATCGTCGGGAACATCCCGTTGAACGAGACAATTGCTCTGTACGGGAATCTCGCGATTATGTTTATGAAGTCGAAGTTTACTTCTGCTGCCGACGGCTCATCCGATACGACAGATCTCACCGGTGCATCCCTGGAGGCTGGCGTCTCCTTTGCCTTTGCCGAGTCGTTCTCCGCAAATTTAGGTTACAAGGTGCAATCGTTTTCTGGAGATGATAATGCAGGCGGCACCACGACGGACACTTATTCAGGCGTGATATTTGCTTTGAACTACCGGTTCTAAGGGAAGCACAACGTCAGGACGTATTCGAGGCAGCCTTCGGGCTGCCTTATTTTTGAGCCTGACCTTCCACCAGTTATTGTACTAGATGAAGAGTTAGCTTTAATCGTTCTTGTGGTTCCTGTTGTTGAGCGTTCATGTGTAATTTTCAACCGGGATTCTGCACTTCTTGCCTATCAATTGTCAGTGCATTCTTGTAGCCAACGAAATCCAATTGCGCATCACCATGCTTATTAACAGGTTAAAATATTATCGTCAGATGTCATCTTGGACTGGATTGGAAGATGTACTTGAATCCAGGAGCAAGCACTTTCCCCGTAACTTACTACGGAATTAGCGAGCGATTAGCATGCCTTAACTGCCTTGAGGATCGAAGATTCCCTGCAGCTTGCTGCAGGGAGATTCAAGAGTCAGAAGGAATGCTGCTCAGCAAGATTCCGTTCACACGACGGATCAGACTCGCTCCAAAACAACAGCGTTCCTCTCTACGGAAAGGTCACTGATCTGGCCGGTCCGGGATGCAGCCCTGCTCCCGCAAGCATCCAAGGATGCGGGGCGTACAGCGCTCCCCCTTGCAGGGACCGCTCCCCGCGCCGGTCACTCGCTGCAGTTCTTCGACCGTGGTCATCCCAGCCTTGATCTTCTCCAGGAACACGCGCTTCCTGATCCCCTTGCAGATGCAGACCGGCTTGAGGCCTTCGATAATCTCCTGCTCTTTCCGTGTTCTATCCATCGCTTCATTCCGCAGCCGCAGGTCGGGAGCAGCGCCGCCTGCCGGACGTTATTTTTCGATGAGCTGGCCCCCAGCTCACTTCGTGCCTCATGCCGGCCCGCAGTTGAGGCTGCAGGCCTTTGCCGCGGACTTTTTCTCGTCCTCGGGGAGGTGGCATTTTTTGTACTTTGCCCCACTTCCACACCAGCACGGGTCGTTCCTGCCCGGCTTTGCGGCCGGGGCTTCCGAGTCCTTCCCGGCAAACGCGCTCATCACCCGATCAAGCAGTTTCATTACGTCTCCTGAAGATGAAGTTACCTCATTCAAAATAATACCACGGAAGGTTGAAAAAACCGAGAGGAAGAATGCTGATCGGAAGATGGCGCTACTGGCCTGTCTGCGCGCGAAGCGATTTCCGGTACTGGTCGATCACCGGCAGGTCCGCTTCGGCCCAATCAAGGGTATGCAGCTCTTCAGGCGGCAGCCAGGCAAGGGCCGCGTGTTCATGGAGTGTGATGTCTCCTCCAACAATGCTGCACCGGAACGGGTACAAGGTCACGGTAAATACCGGATATCGGTGGGTCGTTGGAGGGAGCGGAGTTCCGACGGCAACCGCGATTCCCAGCTCCTCATGCAGCTCCCGCTTCAGGCATTCGGCAACGCTTTCCCCCTCCTGGATCTTGCCGCCGGGAAATTCCCACTTCAGCGGCAGGCTCATGGACGCGCTTCTCTGCGTGGCAAGCACGTTGCCTTCCTGTTCTAGTATCGCGCACGCGACGTGGTAATGCTTCATGACCGAGCTGCGGAGCATGAATCTATGCGGGCGGTCCTCTCTATCGGGTTTTGACACCCTTCTGGTTATACCGATTCCTTCGCCGGCGGTCAAGGCTATACTATCGCCGAGGCAGGGGGGCCTTCCTCGGAGTCCACCCGCAGCATGACCACGTCCCCGGACCTCACCGTCGTGATGGTAAGCGCGATGTCCCGGGGCGGGCCCTTGCCTCCCCGGCGCAGCACCGCGGGAACGCGGGTCTGCGGCTCGCCGGTCTCGAAGGTCCTGGTGACTGACCGCCGGATCACGCATCCCGAGCAGTGGACCGTGTTGCCACATCCTTCCGGCAGCCGGGCGTGTGCGCACTCGAACACATTGCCGCCCAGGTGCTGAACGATCTCCAGCGGATCCTTGCTCAGCGTTTCGCAGGCCCTGCGGTTCACTGCCTTGATCACCGCATGCCGGTCGACCACAAGGACCGGGAGGGGGAGGCTGTCGATATACCTCTGGAACGGCACTCCTTGCTGAAACTCGAAGTTGTCGAGGCAGCTTCCGCAGATGCCGTGGGAGATCTCCGTATCGGGGAGGGTACTGCCCTCGACGGCGCCCATGTCCTTATTACACCATGCGCATACCCGTTTCATACGTTCCTTTCCGAAGCCCGATGCACGTCGGTCACGGAGCCTTCTTCTCCTCAAGCTTGAACGGCACCCCTCTTCGCACGGAATCGAAATACCGGTCCAGGAGCTCCTTGATGTCGCCGTGGTAGTTCTTGGCGAGAAAATAATAGACCTGGTTTTCCATTTCATCGGTCGCGCTGATCTTCAGACTGAAGGCCTTTGACGCGATGTAGTATTCCAGATTGGCGTTCAGGAGCGGGAACAGGGTGCTCTTTCCCCGGATATACCGCGCCCGATACCCGAAGTCCCGGGAAGCTTCGGGGTCCGAGTATGCCAGCAGGAATCCTGCGTCATTCAGAGCACTATCCAGCTCGGCGGTTTTGAACGCCAGTTTTTCAGTACTCGGCCTCTTCGTATCCATGATCAGCTCCTTTCCAAAAGTGCCGCCCTGCTGAACCGGACGGTCGGAGCACCACTGTCCCTGAACCCGGCGTCGTGGGCCGCCTGCACGATCTCCATGAACCTTCGCCGGCCCACATGCATTTTCGGCTCGGCAATGAGCATCGTTCCCTGCTGCTTCAGGATCGAGAAGACCTGGTCGAAGAACCTCGGGGTGTCCTCAACCTCATGCGCCATCCAGAACGCCAGGACGAAATCCACCGGTCCCCTGAACCCGAGGTCGTCCCGCGCCGCGAGCACGGGTCTGATGCGCCCGGCCACACCCGCCTGCTCGGCCCGCCTCCGTGTTCTATCAAGCATCTCCTGCTGGACGTCCACAGCGATGACCGTACCGGCATCGCCCACCAGGGCGGCCAGAGCGATCGAAAAGTACCCCATTCCGCACCCGATGTCCGCCACGGTCATCCCTTCGCGGACGTGGGGGGCAAGCAGTGCCGTGGGGTCGTGCAGGAAACGGCGCAGGGGGTTGTCAAAGGTGTAGGCAAGCCACCACGGGCAGACGCGGTCTTTCCGGAGGAGCACGTTTTTGAACGATCTCACCACGGACCTCCCTCGTGCATAGGCCGAGAATAGCATAGAAGAGGAGGAAAAGAAAGGGAGATGAAGAACGGCAACGGCCACGTTTCTTTTTCCGGGACCGTTTTGCCAGGACGATTGGCGCGAGCCGGGAGCGGAGACGAATTTTCTTCACTCCTGCGCCATTTTTAATATAAACCATTCAACGGTACGGCCATCATTGCAGCACACGGCATGGTCCGGAGGACCGCACATCGACCGAGAAGGGCGAAAGGGACTGGGGACCTCAGCAGGACGCTGCGTTCCTGCGCCCTGGGCGTCGTGACGGGCGACAGTCTCGAGAGAACGGACCACATCGTCCGCGTCGTGGACCTCAGTGTCACCGGCGCGGGGATCGAGTCGTCCGAACGGATCGACCCCGGATTTGTCTGGTTCAAGGACCGCGTGGGAGGCCACAAGTACGGCGTGCTCACCTGGAGCAGGAAAAACGGCGAACAGTATCGGGCAGGAATAACGTTCGTAACGCTGTCACGCACCGATAAACTGTACGTACAGGACCAGCTAAGACATTCTCTGCCGCTTGAACGGTTCCAGGACCCACTGCAGGTCATCGAGGCCATTATTGCGTCCGTCAAAAAGGTTGCCGGCGGCAACAACTAACACGACAGTGGCCAGCCCCAGGACTACACAGAATGTTGCAATAATATTCATGAACGGCCCATCTCCAGAGGGGCCGAATTATTGTATACTAGAATTATTATTGGTTAATGCTTACTCCACTTTCCTTATCCGCGGGCAGGCAGTCCATGAGAACCAGTGATATCGTTAGCGAGATCGAAAAACGGAACGAACTACGGAAGGCGAGCAGATAT
Organism: Nitrospirota bacterium; assembly: GCA_017885365.1. The sequence continues at coordinate 1,005 of JAFNGD010000091.1, read as the reverse complement.
CCCCTGGCCGTCCAGCGGGACTGTTCGATGTGCATCATTACCTTCAAGGACCTCTCCTGGAAGGACCAACTCGCCCTCCTGAAAGACATCAGCATGAACGGCGTTGGGGTCGAATCGGAGAAGCAGATCGATCCCGGTTTTGTGTGGTTCCGTGATCGCGTCGGCGGACACCGCGGCGGGGTGCTGATGTGGAGCAGGCAGGTCGGTTATCATTATCGGGCGGGAATCGAGTTCGTCCCTCTCTCCCGCGAGGCAGAGCAGTTCGTTCAGAGCCAGGTAGGTCTCCTGCGTGCACACCAGCGTCTTAGCGATCCTGAAGCGGTCATATCGACGATCATGCAGTTCCTCGGTAAGGTCCGGAAACACTAGCAGTTTGCTGAAAAAGTCGCAAATGGTCATTGCGAGGAGTGATCCGTGCGACGCAGCAATCTCTCAGCACCTGATCTGTTTAACGGCGAGACTACTTCGCTACGCTCGCAAAGACAGTAAATAAGACCTTTTCAATACCTGCTCGACATCCGTCCACGGGCAACCTCCGGCAGGGCCCATCCAAGCAATGCCCATACCTTCATCCCTCTGCTCTCCAGCAGGGCCCCTTGCAGATCGGACGAGCAGAATGCCGAAGTTCGCCGGCATTGCCATGCTGTTGCCACGAAGCAAAGCCAACAATATCGGAATAAAAAATATAACTGTTTCCCTGGTCCTGTTTATCTGCTGTAAAGTATCGAATGCTCCTTCCGCTCTTCGAGGATCAGGACCATGGATGTAACCAGACAATCCCACCGGTACCAGGTCGTCCAGCGGCGCGAATTCCCCTTCTGCATCATTCCCTTTAAGAGTCTGGTATGAACGGTCGTGGCCGCCTATGTCGTGGACCTCAGCAGGTTTGGTCTTGACGTCGACGTAGATGTTCTGGGGGCTTGAGCATAATGGTCCGGCGGTCCCGGGCAGGTGACGGGGCTCAGAACCGGTCATTCTGGCTGCGCTGCTGATCGTGTATTGATT
>JAFNGD010000090.1 GCA_017885365.1 Nitrospirota bacterium | reverse complement strand
GTCTTCGCCTCCTCGCGCCCCGGCGCCTCGCCGATGAACATGACCCGGGCGTCGGCACTTCCCTCCCCGGGCACGGCTTTCCCGGTACAGCCCTCTTTGCAGGATCGGCAGCGTGCGATCTCGCCGTCGATCCTCTTGAGCGCCTGCTCTTTCGTCATCTTCACTCCTTCCTGTCCGCGTGCCGGAAGCTCCGGTACAGCAGCAGGTCATAGAGGATCTTGATCCCGCCGGCTGCAACGAACGGCGCGGCCATGAGCCCCGGTGTCGCCAGGAAGACCCCCCCGAGCGCCGGCGAGAGCGATGCGCCGACGGACCGTGCGATGGTCGTGACGCCTGACGCGGCCGCGCGCTCGTCCGGGGCTACCACGGCCATGGTATAGGACTGCCGGGTGGGGACGTCCATCTGCGAGATGCTGAAACGGAGCATCAATACGGCGATAGCCCAACCCAGCCCCGGCATGAAGGGCACGAGGCAGAGCAGGATGTTCGAGGGAATGTGTGAGAAGACCATCGTGTTGATCAGGCCGAACCGGGCGGCGAACTTCGCTGCCAGGAGTGCCGACGCGCCTGCCAGGAGGTTGGCGCCGAAAAAGATCGCGCCGAGCATCCGCTCGTCGGCGCCGAAGGTGATATGGAACCAGTAGGCCACCATGCTCTGGATCACGAGCCCGCCGGCGAAGGCGTCGAGACCGAACAGGGCGCTCAGCTTCAGCACGACCCGCTTCGACCGGTGGAGCCCCAGCACGCGCCGCTCCGACGGCGCAGCGGCCGCAGCCTCGGCATCAGGGGAGAGCCGGGCGAAGAGGAGCATCAGCAGCAGGCCGCTCCCGGCATAGCCGAGCAGCACAACGCGGTAGGACTGGAGTGCCGTGGACCCGGCATGCTGGAGCCCGTGGGCAAGCATGCCGCCTGTCAGCGCGCCGACCGCACCGGCGACCGAGCCTGCAAGGTTGTACCAGGCGAAGAGCCGCGTCCGCGCTTCCGACGGGACCAGCTGCGCCAGCGACGCCTGCTCGATGGACAGGAACGGTCCCACCTCGTTCCCGCTCGGGCTGATGACGCCGATGATCGCCGCAGCGATCAGGAGCGCGGGGTTTCCGGTGAAAGCGAACACGGCGCCGGCTGCAGCCATGAGCCCGGCGCCGAGCAGCAGCATCCGCCGCCTGCCGGCTCGGTCCGCCGCGGTCGTGATCCAGAGCGTGATCCCCGCGTCCCCGGCCAGGGTGAGCGTGAACAGGAGGCCGATCGTCTCCCGCGCCATGCCCGTCTCTTCCAGGTACAGGGCGAGGATGACGGACAACCCGCCGTAGGCGAAGAGCCTCACGGTCCGGGCTGCAAAGAGCAACGTGACGTCAGTCCTGGTATGTGCCATGGGGCCTCTTCTGCCTGACCATTTCCTGACAGTAGGCGTAGAGCGCATCATAGACGATCCACTCGGCCGCGTTGATCGCATGGTCGTCCGCAAGTCCCAGATGCCGGAACCCCTCGGCGATAGCGGCGAGGCCGGGGCCTTCGGGCTGATGGTAGAGGCTGTTGTCGGTGTCCGCGCCGTTCACGATCCGCGCAAGCAGCGCGAGCGCCGGATCGGCGCCAAGGCCGTACTTCCTGATGATCGCCTCGAATGAGCACCGCTGACCGTCGTGGCACAGCTCGACGCCCGGCACGTCATAGGGGACGGCGCCGGTCCGCCGGGCCTCCAGCTCGCCCCGGTCGGCGGGAACGAACAGGAACTCCGCCTCCCGGTCCACGAACTTCCTGATGAGCCAGGGGCAGGCGACCCGGTCGACCTTCACCTTTTCACGCGTGATCCATTTCATGGCAGTCTCCTTCCTGCGGGCCCCGGTTTACGACCTTCTCATAGAATCGTTCCGAAGTCAATGACCGCGTCACGCGAACACCACGATCACGACGAAGCCCGCGAACATGAGCACTGCCCCGACCAGGCGCTCGCGGATGTTCCGCTCCCCGAAAAACAGGAACCCGTACCCGCTCCCGATGATGAGGCTCAGGCGCTTGATAGCGATCATGTAGGCCACATTGGCCATGCTCACGGCGAAAAAATGGGTGACGGACTGGACCGCATCGAAGGCCCCCGGCAGCAGGGCAGCGCGGGCCGTACCCCGCAGCTCGGCGAGGAAACGCCGGCCGCCTGACCGGAGCACGATCACCGGAAGGAGGCAGACCGCGAGGGCAAGGTAGTAGGTCGCCCCGAAGAACGCCGGCGATGAGTGCGTGATGGCAAGTTTGCCCAGCGCCGAGGTGGCGCTGTAGATCATGGCCACGACCAGCATGTACAGCGATCCCCGCTCTCGGAGCACCGCCTTGAGCGGCCCCAGGGGGCCTTCCCGGAGAGCGGACAGGTTCAGACTGTAGCCGCCCAGTGCGATGAGCGCGATGCCCGCGGCGCCGGCCGCCGACACGGCCTCGCCCATGATGAGCCGGGAGAACAGAATGAGGAACACGGGCGTGAACGAAAGGAACGGCAGGGAGAGACTGAGCGGCGACACGCGGAGCGCCTTGTAATAAAGTAATATTGCGGCGATCTCCAGGGGAAGTGCGGTGCAGAAGGCCGCGTAGAATGCCCCGTCAAGTGACGGCAGCGGAGCGAGCAGCGCGGCCACAGCCAGCACCGGCAGCGCATAGACGATGCGGAGCCAGGCGATGGCATGTTCGTTCCCCGGCGTGATGATCCGCTTCGTCAGGGCGTCGCTGGTCGCGAGAGAGAACGCGGACGTGAGCGATAGGACGATCCAGAGGTGGGGCATGGAAGATACTACAGGGTCAAGGGGCAAGGGTCAAGGGGCAAGACCAGGAGCAACAGTATATGGCCCATGAATGTACGGCGACCGCCCTATTCGCCAATGGCGGCCGCACGCTCCGGTCCATGGTCCATACCGCTGAACACGATCCTTCCAACATAGTCCTTGAGCTCGTCTGATGCTTTGAGCGCCGACTGGACCACCGCCGGATCATAGGTCGTTCCCGATTCCCTGATGATCTCCTCCAGGGCGGCTTCAAAGCTGAGCGCCTCCCGGTACGGCCTTGTAACGGTCAAGGCGTCGATCGCGTCGGCAATGGCGAAGACCCGCGCCCCGTGGGGGATCTCGTCTCCCTTGAGCCCTCGGGGATATCCCGATCCGTCGTAATGCTCGTGGTGCGTCCGGATGATCTCGGCAGCCCGCGCAAAGTAGCCGATGTGGCCGATGATGCGATAGCCGATCTCGGGATGCCGGTGCATGGCGTCCTGCTCCTCCGGCGCGAGCGGGCCGGTCTTGTGCAGCACCGCGTCGGGTACGCCGATCTTGCCGATATCGTGGAGCAGCGCGCCGCAGTAGAGGTCCACGAGGTCCCTGCCACGGACGTCGCAGGCCTTCCCGATGATCATCGAGAACTCCGTCACCCGCAGCGAGTGGTTCCCCACCTCGTGTTCGCGGGCGTCGATGGCGTTCACAAAGGCCTCGAGAGTCACCAGGTAGGCGGTATCGATGGAGTGAACGACGCCCTCAAGGTAGGTGTCGTTGAAATAGCAGTGCTCGCACCGGAAGGTGCCGTCCGGCCGCATGACATAGCGGCTTTCCTCGATCGGCGTGCCGCAGTTCGGGCAGGTATGCATGCGTTCAGGGGTCATGACACAGGATATTCCGGCTGCAGGGTTCGAAGCTGTCCTCTGCTCCATCATCCCTCCGGGATGAAGGTCACGGCTTTCAGGTGACGCAGGCGGTGGTCCCGGGAACAAACTTGCCCTCGGCAAAGATGTCCCGCGAAGGCTTCCGGTAATAGGGGCACCGTTCCTCGCGGCAGCCGTGGGGATGCTTCGACGCATGGGAACAGGCGGGCGTGTCGTTCTTCACCGGCAGGGCAACCCCGAACTTCTCGGCGAACAGGCCGGCCGCGACGCTGAGCGACGCGCGCACGTAGGCCTTGCAGCAGCTCGGTCCGGTCAGGTCCGTCACGGCCTGGGAGACCCGCGTGACGGTTTCCATCACGATCTTCTGCTCCCGGTCTGTTCCGCAATGGGCGCCGAGGAAGATCGAGAAGACCGCGCCGACCGCCGGTACGATGCCGCAAACGCCGGTGAGGCCGCAGTAACCGCCACGGGCCTGCTGCGCCGTCCGGTCGAAGGCCTCGCGGATATCCTGGTCGGACACCTTGCCGTAGGGAGAGTTGCGGATCGCGGCCATCAACGCGCCGGCGGCGATGAACGCGTGGTCGCACGAGAGCATGGGAAGGGAGGGATGGGCCATCATCAGCTCGGCGATCTCCAGGGGGTCCTGCAACCTCGTGGTCAGGGCCAGGTCAAGAATGACCGCGCGCGCCTCCCTCCCGTGGCAGGCATCGCAGATAACGTGGCCTTGCGGGCACGCGACATGCGATAAGTAGGGCCGTCCGCAGTAACCACAGAGGACCTCTCTCGCCGTCGTCAGATACTCCAAGGTGCCGCCGCAGACCATGCAGTGCTCGGTCTTTTTTGAACTGGTCATGGTTAGATTATACCCTGACTAAACTCCGGTGACAATATGCTATCAAGATGCTATCAAGAAACTTTCCGCAGGAGGAAGGCGTGCGCCGACAGCCCCGCGCCGTAGGCGACCATGACGCACCAGTCGCCGGGAGCAACGCCGTTCCNNCCGATCTCGTCGCGCACGGCATTGATGATCTTCTCCCCGCCGGTATGGAGAGCCCAGTGCTTTACATCGGCAACGGGGAGCGAATATGCCTTCAGGACATCGGCAACGACCTCCGTTGCCGTCTTCTTGACGAGCTCCGGCAGCTTGAGCGAAAGCTGGTTGTGGAGCTGGCCCTTTTTGTGGACATACCGGATCGTTTCCCGCTGTTCCGGCACGTACCGGCAGGCTGACGCGACCATCTCCCACCCTACCCGGCGGTCACTGACCACGGCCGCTGCCGCGCCGTCGCCGAACAGGGAGTTCGACAGGATGAGGCTCAGGTCGTTGTCCATCTGCAGCGTCGCACTGCAGATCTCGACGGACACGCTCAAGATCGCGCCGCCCAGGGTCCGCTGCAGGGATTCGGCGGCCTGCAGGTTCGGGATGGCGCCCCCGCACCCGCTCCCGACCATGTCAAACGCGCGGACGCTCCGGGACAGGCCGAGCAGCTCGATGAGGTACGTGGATATGCCCGGGCAGATGTATCCTGTGCAGGTGTTCACNNACGATGCCCGACACATCCGTGACGCCAACGCCGGCCTGGGCCAGGGCCGACCTGATCGCCTCGGCAGACAGCGCGAGGGAACTCTTGGTGAACCGTTCGATGCGGCGATCCGGGTCCTCGTCCACAAGTTCGAGCGGGTCGTCGATGGCAAAATGGCGCTTTTGGATGCTCGGATGGGAGAAGATGGTGCGGATGAGCCCCATGCTCCGGCTGTTCAGCCTTGCGCCGTAGTGCTTCTTCATGAACTCTTCGGCGAAGCCCTGGTCCGCTACGTAGGGACCGGGAACGACCGCGAAGGAGGCGATGCAGGGATTGTTCTGTTTGATCGTGGTCATCTGAAGGTTAGTTCCTCCTGTCTCCTGTCTCCTGTCTCCCGACT
>JAFNGD010000089.1 GCA_017885365.1 Nitrospirota bacterium | reverse complement strand
TATCCCGGGAACGGGAATGATGCCGCCGGGGAACAGGCCCTGGCGTCCCTCAGGCAGCGCGGCGCAGACGTCCCGAAGTTCACGGCCGACGAACTGTACGAGCGGGGAAGGCACCTCTTCCGGACCCTGCAGTATGATAAGGCCGCCGACGCCTTCCGCGCCGCTCTCGACGCTGACCCGTCCCATCCCCAGAAGGCCGACATGCTGCTCCGGAGCGGCATTGCCCTCTATTCTGTCGGGAAACGTCCCGAGGCCGCGTCGACGTTGGAACGCCTGCTCAAGGCGAAGCTTCCCGACTGCCGGTGCGCTGAAGCGCTCAACTGGCTGGGCAAGTCTTACAGCAGGCTCGGACTGCGGGAAGAGGCTGTTGAGACCTATCTCAAGCTCGTCCGGATGTATCCGGAGAGCGACTGGGCCGACGACGCGCTCTATCTCACCGGCAACGTGTACCGCGACGCCAATGACATGAAGAAGGCGCTCAAGTACTATCGCCGACTCGCGGAGGAATACCCGGACAGCTCTTTGGCGGACAGTGCCATCTGGTGGCAGGGCTGGGCGTACTACACCGCCGGCGACTTCCCCAAGGCCGTACAGGCGCTCCAGGACCTGGTCAGCAGATACCCGCGGTCGTTCCTGGTGAACCAGGCGCTGTACTGGCAGGGAAAGGCCGTTGAGAGGATGGGCGGCCGTGAGAAGGCCCTGCGGTATTACCGCCGCATCGTGGTCCGTGGCCCGTATACGTACTATGGATACCGTGCCGCGGAACGGCTCGGCAGCTCCGACCTGGTTGCCACGACCGCGGCCGACGTGCAGCCGGTGAACGAGGTCGTCCCTGAGGACAGCGACCTGCTGCCGGAGGAGGTCCCGGACCTTGCTGACCTGGACGGGCCCCCGGTCTGGACCGACGAGGCGATCGTCGCACTCTCCAACTATCCCGCCTACCGGAAGACGCTTGAGCTCATGTATCTCGGCATGAAGAAGGATGCTGCCGCAGAGCTCTGGTCGCTCCAGGAATTGATGCCGAAGCGGTATGGCGCGGTGATCGGCCTGAGCAAGGCCTTCTTCGAACTGGGCGATTATTACAGCTCGCTCATCGTCGTGCTGCGGAACTTCGATCGCCAGCTTGAGCGGCCGTCGCCGAGGCTGCCCGCGGACCTCTGGCTTCTCGCCTATCCCCAGGGCTACTGGCAGAGCATCGTCACCGCTGCGCGCCGCTACGGACTGGACCCGTATTTTGTGGCCGCCATCATCCGCGAAGAGAGCCAGTTCCGTCCCGAGGCAGTATCGCCGGCCGGCGCACGGGGCGTGATGCAGGTGATGCCGGCCACGGGAGAATGGATCGCGCGGATGAACGGCATCCGGGATTTTGACCGGGCGAAGCTCTTTGAGGCAGACATGAACATCACCATCGGGGCCTGGTACCTGAGCCACCTGATGAAGCGGTTCCGGAACGACCTGGTGCTCGTGAGCGCGGCATACAACGCCGGGCCCGAGGCCGTAGCGGGCTGGACCGGACGGAACAGCGCGGCATCGGACGCCGATGCGTTCGTGGAGACCATCCCGTTCATGGAGACCCGGGGATATGTGAAGAAGGTGCTCAGGAACTACGCGGAGTACAGGCGGATCTACGGCAGGACCGACCTTGTGTCACCGCTGCTGCCGCAGGTCCCGGCGGACCGCGGGGCGTCAGCAACGGCGGGAACGCGGTTGTGCGGAACAACAATGGAGCGCTGTCCCTGACCGGGTAGCGGGCGGAGGCATGGTGAAAGAGCTGGGTTCGCGGTTCGCCGAGGTCGAACGAAGAGTGCGCGCTCTGGTAGCGGAGAACCAGGGGCTCCGCGAACGGGTGCGCGAGCTTGAGGAGGAGCGGGGCACGCTGGGAGAGGCGGCCCGGGATTCCGAAGCCCTCCGCGCCAGCAAGACGCAGGTGCAGGACCGGCTAAAACGGCTGCTACGCCTCCTGGAGACGATCGAGGTGAAAGAACCGGACGCGCAGGGGTCGGAGCAGTCGACGTCCTAATCCGGACAAGCCGGGACCAAGAGGGTAAATCAAAAGGCGTCTCGCGCAAAGCCGAAAAGGACGCAGAGGAATTCTNNTCCTGGACAACCTGTACGACGGCGTGTACTTCGTCGACCGCGACCGGAAGATCACCTACTGGAACAAGGGGGCCGAGCGGATCACCGGGTATACTTCCGGTGAGGTCATCGGCAAGCGTTGCTCCGACAACATCCTGATGCACGTCGACAGCCGGGGTACGCTCCTGTGCCGGGACTTGTGCCCGCTCGCCGCGACGATGTTGGACGGCGACGAGCGCACCGCCGATGTCTATCTCCAGCACAAGGACGGCCACCGTGTTTCCATCAATGTCCGGATCACCCCGCTCCGGGACGAGCGCGGCGAGGTCGTGGGCGGGGTCGAGGTCTTCAACGACAATTCCCAGAAGCTGTCCGCCATCGCCCGGATGGAGGCGTTCGAGAAACTGGCCCATCTCGATCCCCTGACCGGCACCGCGAACCGCAGGTTCGCCGAGATCACCCTGCACGCACGGTACGAGGAGTTCAAGCGGTATGGCTGGCCTTTCGGAGTGATCTTCATCGATATTGACCGCTTCAAGTATATCAACGACGAGTGCGGTCATCCCGCCGGCGATGAGGTCCTGAAGATGGTGGCGAAAACGCTCTTGAACAGCGCGCGCTCGTTCGACGTGGTCGCCCGGTGGGGAGGCGACGAGTTCATTGCAGTGATCGCGAACGTCGAACGCGATCAGCTCGTTGCCACGGCCAACCGCTTCCGCACTCTCGTGGAGCAGTCCAGCCGCGCCGCCGGCCCGGTCCCCCAGGTCACGATCTCCGTTGGAGCGACCCTCTCCCGCAGCGACGACTCCGAAGAGACGCTCCTTGAGCGCGCTGACAGGTTCATGTACGAGAGCAAGAGCGCGGGCAAGAACCGCGTCACTGCCGACCGGTGACGTCGTCCTTTCCCGGCTCTGCCACAGCGCTTTCCATTCTCCTTCCGCTCACCAATGCTCGAGGCGCTGACGAGGCCTCCGGTTGCAAACACCCGGCAAGTATGCTACTATCTGAACCCTTGGAGGGAGCATGATCGGTTTTATTCTGCGGTGGTCCATCAACCTGCTGGCGCTCGTGGTCGCGGCGAAATTCGTCGACGGTAGCAGGATCCAGAGCCTCGGCATGGGCATCCTGGCGGCCGGCATCCTGGGCGTCGTGAACGCGGTCATCAGGCCGGTGGTGCTGCTCCTGACCCTGCCGATCGTCGTCCTGACCCTCGGGCTCTTCACCCTCGTGATCAACGCGCTCATGCTCCAGTTCGTGGCGTACCTGTCTCCGGGGTTCGTCATTGAGAATTTCCGCGCGGCGTTCTGGGGCGCGTTCATCATCAGTATCATCAGCTGGCTCCTGAACATATTCGTCGGCGCGGACGGCAGGATGGTCTATATCAAGACGACCCGAAAGGGCGGGGACGGACAGTGACGGCAACGGGGGCTGACGCATGACGCACATGCACATTCCCGACGGGATCCTGCCTGTCTGGCTCTGGGTGTCGGGGCTCCTGGCCATGGCAGCGGTCCTCGCGTTCTGCCTCTTCCGGATCCGGAGCATGGACCGGAGAAAGAAGATCCCGCTGCTGGGTGTCCTGTCGGCGGCCATGCTCGTCGCCATGAGCCTTGAGATCCTGCCCATCGCCTACCACCTGAACCTGTCGGTCGTTGCAGGCATACTGCTGGGCCCCTCGCTGGGGTGCATTGCGGCGTTCATTGTGAACAGCATGCTGGCGCTTCTTGGTCACGGGGGCATCACGGTCATGGGCCTGAACACCCTCCTTCTGGGCGCCGAGGCCATGCTCGGCCATACACTATTCTATCTATTCACAAAAAGGATCTCCACCTACTGGCGGGCGGCGATCGCGACCCTGCTCTCGCTCTTCCTCGTCTCGGTCTGCCTGATCGGGATCGTCGGCAT
>JAFNGD010000088.1 GCA_017885365.1 Nitrospirota bacterium | reverse complement strand
GCCTCATACCCGCCCACGGCACGGTAGGCCTCGATGTCCTCGGGGTCGATGCGGCCGCAGTCCGACAGCACCACCTTGATCTGTTTGCGGTAAAAGGCGTCGTAGGCCCCGTCGACGAGCCATTCCTTCACCGGGGTGCCGGCGACGAGGTGTTCCTCGACGATGCGGGGGACCATGTCGGGCTTCACGTACTGGTAGACCGTCTTCTCCCCGCCTGCGTGCACCTCGACCAGGACATCGCGGGCGCAGAGGCCGACGCAGCCCACCTGGTGGGACGAGCAGTGTTCCTTGAGCGCGGCGGGTACACCGGCCTGCGCGAGGGCCTCGGAGAAGGCCTCGAGGACCTTCTTGCCGCCGGCGGCGATGCCGGCGGGCCCCATGCAGACCCGTATGACGGTGGTGTTCTCCACTTATTTCTTCCTCAGGGTCTTGATCTCTTTCAGGATGGGATCGGCGGTCGTCTTGCCGTGGACCGCGCCGTTGATCAGGACAACGGGGGCGAAGCTGCAGAAACCGAGGCAGGCGACCTTCTCGACGGTGAACTGGCCGTCGGGAGTGGTGTCCTCCTCTTCGGCGAGGTGCAGTTCCCGCTTCAGACTGGTCAGGATGCGTTCTGCGCCGCGGACATGGCAGGCCGTCCCGCAGCAGGCGGTGATACGGTTCTTGCCGCTGGGCTTCAGGCGGAACTGCGAGTAGAACGTGGCGACGCCGTAGAACCGGCTGGATGCGATGCCCAGCGTGTCCGAAAAATACTCGACGGCCTCTTTCGGGACATAGCCGAAGGCCTCCTGCGTGTCCTGGAGCAGGGAGATGATGTTGCCGCCGGTCTCCCGGTACTTTTTGATGATGTTGTCGAAGGTGGTTTCCATAAAAATAGTTTATGAGGCCATTAATAATAACACACGGTTTTATTATTGCAACGAAAAAAATGGATGGGATCATCGTTGCGCGGACCACGGAGGGCGGAGAAGGGGAACGTGATCCGCGGCGGAGAACGTCGTTCCCCACCGCGTGAATCCAGGAGCGAGCGCATTTTCAGCGAGCGATTAGGATAAACAATTTACCCTGAGGATCGAAGATTCCCTGCAGCTTGCTGCAGGGAGCTTCAATATCAGACCGGAAGGCGCAGCGAAGCGGGCCCTGCCCTTAGCCGGCGATGTAGTCCCGGAGGTAGTGGAGGTCTGCGGTAAGCTTCTTGACCTGGGTCTGGATGATGTCGCGGATGGACAGCATGCCGATGACCCTGCCGTTGTGCAGGACCGGAAGGTGGCGGATGTTCTTCTCGACCATGATGGAGCTGATATCGGCCAGTTCGTCATCCGGCACGGCCACGATCAGATTGGTCACCATGGCGTCGCGAACCTTGGATTCCCTGAAGCTCTTGCCCCCGGAGTTGATGTAGCTCCGGACGACATCGCGCTCCGTGAAGATGCCCACGGTCTTGCCCTGTTCGGTCACCATGATGGCGCTGATCTTCCGGGCGTTCATGGAGCGGATGGCGTCATCCACCGAGCTGTCGACATCGATGGAAACGATGTCCTTTCCCTTTGAATCCAGCAGGTCCCGTACCTTCATGATCGATACCCCCGTGTCTCGAAAATAGGCAGATCGTACCGTGACGCGCCGCATCAACCGTACGGCGCCAATTATAGCAAAGGTGCGGGGCGAAAGTAAAGCGCGGAAGCAGGAAAAAGGTCGGGACACGGCCGGGCAATGCGGCCTTCATCGTTCCAAAAAACATTTTGCAAAAAAGACCCTGCTGTGCTAATGTTTTTTTGAAATCGCGCGCTTAACGCGGATTGTGCGGAATCCCCGGACCGGGCAGCTCAAGGCGGGCGGGGGTTCGGAGGCTGATGATGGACCCGATCATGTGCCCGTTCTGCGGCGGGACAAAGCTGTACCAGGACGACGATTACAGCCTCGAACTNNGAGGAGATCAATGAGAGCACCATACACTGAATCAGAGTATGTCTGCTCGCCCCTTGCCTCCCGGGCCGCCAATCCTTCATCAGACCGCCCCACCGTGGCGACGGTCGACCTGAACGCACTTTCCCATAATTACCAGGAAGTGGTCCGGCGCATCGGGGACCGGAAGGTCCTGGCCGTGGTCAAGGCCCAGGCCTACGGCCACGGCGCCATCGCGGTCTCGCGGCGGTTCGTCGAACTGGGCAGCCATATGCTCGGCGTGGCGCTGGTGGAGGAGGGACGGGACCTCCGGGACGCCGGCATCACCGCTCCCATCCTCGTCATGGCGCCGGTCTTCTCCGAACAGGCCGAGGTGATCGTCAACGCGAAGCTCACGCCGGTCGTATATACCCTTGCCATTGCCCGGGCCCTTTCGGACGCGGCGGCGGGGGCGGGCAGGACGCTCGCGGTCCATGTGAAGATCGATACGGGCATGGGCAGGATCGGTCTCTCGCCCGAGGAGGCCGTCGATTTCATCGTGGCAGCCGGCAAGCTCCCCGGCCTTGCCGTCGAGGGGATCATGACCCACTTTGCCGATGCTGACCTGCGGGACAAGGCGTTCGCATCCGCCCAGATGGACCGGTTCGAATCGTTGATACGATTGCTGGAGGCGAAGGGGATCTCCATCCCGCTCCGGCACGCGGCCAACAGCGCCGCGGTGCTGGAGTACGACCGCGCGCTCCTGACCATGGTCCGGCCGGGGCTGATGCTGTACGGGTACAATCCCCTCGAGAGCAGGGTCAGCGCAGACCTGCGTCCCGTGCTGAGCCTCGTGACGCGCGTCGCCTTTTTAAAGAGGGTGCCTGCCGGGGTGCCCATCAGCTACGGCAGGACCTTCGTCACGAAGCGGGAGAGCCTGATCGCCACCATCCCCATCGGCTATGCCGACGGATACAGCCGCGGCCTGTCCAACAAGGGGGAGGCCATCGTCCGGGGCGTCCGCGTCGCCGTCGCAGGCCGGGTGTGCATGGACATGACCATGCTGGACGTGACCGAGGTCCCCGGCGTCGCGGAAGGCGACGAGGTCGTGCTCATCGGCACTGGCGGGAACGAGCGGATCACGGCCGATGACATCGCCGCGAAGACCAACACGATCGCCTATGAAGTGCTCTGCGGGATCAGCGGCAGGGTGCCGAGGATCATTACATCGGTTCAAAGTTAAAGGTTCAAGGTTGAATGTTACATCAACTGATACATATAATCATTTATCGTTACCTTGAACATTGAACCCGGAACGTTGAATAGGCTAAATCTATGACCACCTGGCTCGAACTGATCGGCAAAAAGACCACGGCCCTTGTCCGCGAGATGGGGGCGGTCATTATCTTCTTCGGCCAGACCCTGCGCTGGACCTTCAGCAGTCCTTTCTACCTCAAAAATCTGTTAAAACAGATGGAGCAGATCGGCGTGAATTCGGTTCCGGTAGTGCTGACCACTGCCCTCTCCACCGGCATGGTGCTGGCGCTCCAGAGCTATACGGGGTTCAAGCGCTTCGGCGCCCAGTCGCTCATCGGCGCGGTCGTGTCGCTCTCCATGACCCGGGAGCTGGGGCCGGTGCTGACGGGGCTCATGGTGGCGGGCAGGGCGGGCGCGTCCATGGCCGCCGAGCTCGGCACCATGCGGGTGACGGAGCAGATCGACGCGCTGTACACGCTGGCCACGAACCCCATGAAGTACCTGGTCGTGCCGCGGTTTCTGGCGAGCACGATCATGATGTTCTTTCTCTCGGCGCTGGGCATGTACATCGGCATCCTGGGCGGCTACTTCGTGGGCATCAAGGTACTGGGAACGAACCCGGTGACCTATATGAACCAGAGCATCAACAATACGGAGGTGTCCGACATCTGGTACGGCCTCATCAAATCCCTGGTCTTCGGCGCGGTCGTGGGGCTCATCGGCTGCTACAAGGGGTTCAACACCGAGGGCGGCGCCGAGGGCGTGGGCAAGGCGACGACGGGCGCGGTCGTGGTCTCGTGCATGCTGATCCTGATCCTTGATTACTTCCTGTCGGCGCTCCTGTGGTGACCCCATGGCGATGATCGAGATCACGAACCTCTGCAAGAGCTTCGGAAGCCTCCAGGTGCTCCGCGGTGTGAACCTCTCGGTCGAGAAGGGCGAGAGCATGACCGTGATCGGCGGGAGCGGCAGCGGCAAGAGCGTGCTCATCAAGCACATTATCGGCCTGCTGTTCCCGGACAAGGGGCAGGTGAAGGTCGACGGCCAGGTTCTGAACGAACTGGATGAGGAAGGGTTGAACAACGTGCGGAAGAAGTTCGGCATGCTGTTCCAGGGCGCTGCGCTCTTCGACTCGCTCACGGTCTGGGAGAATGTCGGCTTCGGCCTGCAGCAGCACACGAAGATGTCCGACCAGGAGATTCGGGCGACCGCCACGGAGAAGCTGGCGCTGGTCGGTCTCAAGGACGTGGAGGATAAGATGCCCGTGGACCTGTCGGGCGGCATGAAGAAGCGCGTGGGCCTCGCCCGCGCCATCGCCATGGACCCGGAGATCATCCTGTACGACGAGCCGACGACCGGACTTGATCCGATCACCGCGGACGCCATCAACGACTTGATCGTCGATCTCCGGAAGAAGCTGGGTGTGACCTCGGTGGCCATCACCCACGACATGCACAGCGCCTACAAGATCTCCGACCGGATCGCCATGCTGTACAAGGGGGAGATACAGGAGATCGGCACGCCCGATGAGATCAAGGGCACCACGAACCCCATCGTGAAACAGTTCATCACGGGCAGCGCGGTGGGGCCGATCACGGCGGATTAAGGGGACCTATAAGAACGGCAATGCCACAGCATCTTTGACACAGAAGGAG
The DNA here is from genome assembly GCA_017885365.1 of Nitrospirota bacterium. Next base: position 3,271 of record JAFNGD010000088.1, on the reverse strand, counting down.
CGGATTGAAGTCAGATAAAGGCGGACGGGAAGAGGGATGCTTCGGTCCCGTAGGATCCGCCATCATCATAGCTGTTCTCAGCAGTGATCAGTGTCAAAGGTCATCTTTCTTATGCGATGCTGAATAAAGGATTGAGTTTGCGGAACAAAGTTGGCATAATAACTAAATTATCGATACCTGATCATTCATTACCGGAGCTGCAATGAGCACGTTGAGCGCAGAAGCAAAGGTCGGCCTGCTGGTCCTGGGAAGCTCCGTCATCCTCCTCTGGATGACCATGATGGTCGGCAAGTTCGAGCTTGGCAAGCCCAAGGGCTACGAGGTCACGGCGACCTTCGATACGGTGTCCGGCCTCGACCTGAAGGCCGCGGTGCGCATGGCCGGCGTCCAGATCGGGACGGTCGAAGCCGTGGAGCTGGAGAACAGCAGAGCAAAGGTCATTCTCCTCATCAACCCCAACGTCAAGATCCCGCGGGGAGCGGAGGCCGCCGTCAAGACCATGGGGCTCCTGGGGGACAAGTACGTGGACCTCATTCCGCCGCAGCACCAGGCCGAACCGGGGCAGACGGGGGGAGAACGTGCCGGTTTCTATAAGGAGGGGGACCGCGTCGAACGGACGGTCCCGGCCAGCGACGCGGACCAGCTGATCAGCAAGCTTTCCGGCATCGCGGACGACATCAAGCAGGTCACGGGCTCCCTGCGCCAGGTCTTCGGCAGCCAGCGCGGCGAGAAGTCTATGGAGGACATCCTGCATGACCTCCGCCAGACAACGGCGAACATCAAGGAGTTCTCCTACGCGCTCAGCGGAGAAGGGAGCGATCTGGTGGTGCGGCTGAACGAGCTGGCGCAGAACCTGAACGGCGTGGTGAACGACAACAAGGACAATCTCAAGGTGACCATGGAGAACGTCCGCGAGGCGTCCAAGAACGCCGAGCTGGCCCTCGCTTCGATCAATGAGGTCACCAGGCGGATCGACCGCGGCGAGGGGACCCTGGGCAAGCTCGTGACCGACGACAGCATGTACACCAACATCGACAGCGCTGCAAAGGGTTTGACCGACTATGTATCGCGGGTGGAGCGCCTCAAGACGACGATCGGGTTCCGGTCCGAGTACGCGTTCCCGAAGTTCAAAAACTATTTTACACTCGAGCTGAAGCCCCGTCTGGACCAGTACTATATCCTCGAGCTGGTCTCCGACCCCTTCGGCAAATATTCGCGCGTTGAGACGACATCCACGCCTCCCGGCAATACCATCGTGACCGAGACCTACGAGGACAAGCTCAAGTTCAGCATCGAGTTCGCCAAGCGCTACGGCAACCTCGCGTTCCGCATGGGGCTCATCGAGTCCACGGGCGGCGTGGGAGGCGACGTCTTCCTGTTCGACGACCGGGTGAAGTTCAGCCTCGATGCCTGGAACTCCAACAGCAATGAACTGCATAACGAACGGACGCATTTCAAGGCAACGGCGAACGTGCAGCTGAACAAGGTCCTGTTCCTGAATGCCGGCTACGACAACATCCTGAACTCCGACCGGCGGTCTGCTTTTGTCGGCGCCGGCCTGCGCTTCACGGACGACGATCTCAAGTACTTCATGGGAAGCGTCCCGATCCCGAGGTGATAACGGGCCCCAAACGCTCCGTTCTTGACATTTCACTCCCTGTAACCTAGAATACGCTCGTTGCTGATTCTTGCAGGAGGAGATGCGCGTGAAGAAAGCGATCACGAAGGCCGTCTTTCCCGCCGCGGGGCTCGGGACGCGGTTCCTGCCCGCGACGAAGGCCATGCCCAAGGAAATGCTCCCCCTGGTGGACAAGCCCCTCATCCAGTATGTGGTGGAGGAGGCAGTCTCGTCGGGGATCGAAGAGGTGGTGCTGGTCACGGGCCGCGGCAAACGGGCCATCGAGGACCATTTCGATGTTGCCTTCGAGCTCGAGGAGGAGCTCAAGGCCAAGGGGAAGCACAAGATGCTGTCGGAGATCCAGCGCATCGCCGACATGGTGACGTTCTGCTACATCCGCCAGAAAAAGGCGCTCGGCCTGGGCCATGCCGTTCTCACGGCCAAGCGGGTGGTGGGCAGCGATCCCTTCGCAGTGCTTCTGGGCGACGACGTCATCGACGCGGCCACCCCGGTCCTCCGGCAGATGATGAACGTGTACCAGCGCTATCCCGGGACGATCCTCGCCATCCAGAAGGTGCCCCGATCGCAGACGGGCCATTACGGCATCATCGATGCCCGAAAGATCGAGAACGGCGTGTACCTCGTGAAGGACCTGGTGGAGAAGCCGGCGCCCGAGGACGCGCCATCCAACCTGGCCATCATCGGGCGCTACATCCTGACGCCCGAGATCTTCGGAGCGCTGGAGCACACGAAACCGGGGAAGGGCGGCGAGATCCAGCTGACCGACGGGCTCCGCCTGCTCATGGAGAAGCAGCCCCTCTACGCCTTCGAGTTCGAGGGCACGCGGTATGACGCCGGCGACAAGCTCGGCTTTCTCAAGGCCACCGTCGAGTTCGGCCTCAAGAACGGCGAGTTCGGCAGCGAGTTCCGGAACTATCTGAAAAAACTGAAACTGTGATTATCGTATAGCAAGTCGATTTCACCACAGAGGCATGGAGAGCACGGAAAGAAGCAATAAAATTCAAATCTTGATTATCTCTGTGTCTCCGAGGTGGATCGCAGGTTGATCAGGACATATTCATAGGTGAGTGAAACAGGGCAACGCTCCCGCAGCCATTGTTAAGGAGGCCATCTTGGCAAAGACCGAACCAAAGAGCACCGACCTCCAGCAGTCCATCGAGATCCCCAAGAAGATCCCGCTGCTCCCCATCCGGGACATCGTGGTCTTCCCCTACATGGTGCTCCCCCTGTTCGTGGGACGGGAGATGTCCATCAAGGCGATCGAAACGGCGCTGGAGGGGAACCGGATGATCTTCCTCGCCTCCCAGAAGGACATCAACGTCGAGAACCCCTCGCCGTCGGATCTCTATTCCATGGGGACCGTGGGAGTGATCATGCGGATGCTGAAGCTCCCCGACGGCAGGATCAAGATCCTGGTCCAGGGTGTGTCCCGCGCGAAGACCACGAAATTCGTACAAAAGGAACCCTATTATCTGGTCGAGATCAAGACCTACCCCGACGCGCCGTCGCCGGTGAACATCGAGCTCGAAGCGCTCATGCGGAACGTGAAGGAGCAGATCGAGAAGCTCGTGTCCTTCGGCAAGGTGATCCTGCCCGACATCATGGTGGTCATCGAGAATGTGGATGACCCCA
>JAFNGD010000087.1 GCA_017885365.1 Nitrospirota bacterium | reverse complement strand
AGCCCTCCCCTGCTGACATAGGGCATCTGTTCGCCGAGGATCCGTATGTCGGAATCATCAGCCACGAGCGTGCCCGCCTTATCAATCTTCTGGCCGTTCACCAGCACTTGGCCGGCAAGGATCAGCGCCTGTCCCCGCTCGCGGCTTTCCACCAGACCACGCTCCACGAGCAGGCGGTCAAGGCGGATCTTGCTCTTTCTTCCCGGTCTGTTCTCCGGCATTATGGGCCCGCTCCTCTCAGCACCAGTATATCTGAATGTCGCCAGAAATAGCAATGTCCCTCTGTTCCTGCGCATTACTACGCACATCGGAGAGGAATAATTCATAGCATCGCATTGTTCAAGGCGACCAGGCCCCCATCCGTACCCATTGCCAGGCCATGTAATAGGAATGTCACATTGACTGACGGGGTGTCGCTTGATATACTTTTACTATAGACAGAGACTCACATCCCGAGCAAGGTGTTGCTATTTGGCGGAGCTGCCGGACCGGCAGGCGAAGCGAAAAAGGCGCACACCTACCCTTCCTGTTACCATCCATCCTGCTCCCCGTACCTGTACAACATCTTGTTTTCTCAATAGAATAGGATAGCGTTCTTTTCTGTCCAAGAAGAACGCGCGGGAGAGCTACCGTGGAACAGGCGAATTTTTTTGATGACGAAGCCGGTGCAGAAGCACGAACGAAAGCGCGGAACAGATATCTTCTGACCTTGATCATCAGACTGCTCTGGGCCATAGTAACGATTGGAGGACTGGTCGGTTTGCTGCTTTTCCTGGCCACCTTCCTCGGATGGTCGAGGAGTATCCTTCCCTGCCTCTTGGGGCTCCTGTCCGGCATGTCCCTGACCGCGGCTGTGCTGACCTCTCTCCAGTTCAAGGCTGTGATCACCATGTTCCTGGGCGGACTGCTGCTGCCTGGATTGGCCGTTTATGTAAGCTACCTTGCGGGGAACGATCCCCGCGCATTTGACGCCGCGAGCTCAGTGCTGATGCCGTTTGTGGCATATGCAGCGGCCTCGCTCATCGGAGGTCTCATCATAGCAAGAATCTGGCATAACATGCCGGCCAGGGTAAAAGAGGAAGAAGCGGAAAAAGGATCCATTCCGATCGTGACACCTGCAATGAAGGAGCATACGAGCCATGAAAGGTCTGATCTCAACAAAGTTGCTTAAGATCGTAGCCATCTGGTCGATGATACCCAGTTACCTATTTGCGGGCGGTGCCATCGGATATGGTTTGGATAAATGGCTCACCACGTTCCCCTTTCTTACGGGTGCCGGTATCCTGGTGGCTTTCAGCCTGGCTGTTCACGATATGTTGAAGCTCAAGAAAGAATGGCATTGATCGCCAGAGGTGAGTCCATGTCGGAGACCATGCAGCACTTCATGCCCTATATTGTCATATTCAATTTCGCGCTCGTGGCATTGGTTTTGATCGTGCTGGCTTTCGCGGCGATGCGGCGGAAACCTTCAGAAGTGCCCGATACGGTCCAGAACGCCGCAGAGTTCATCCTGGATTGGTTTGTGCGACAGGCCCGGGACATGCGCCCCGATGGCGTGCCGGTGATAGCAGCGTTCCTTGCCAGTCTGTTTCTGTTCATCTTGTTCTGCAACCTGTTGTCCGTCCTGTCGTTCCCGATCATCAACGTGCCGCCGACTGCGTACTACAGCGGGACGCTGACGCTGGCCCTGATCGCCATGATCGGGATCACGGTCCTGAGCGCCAAATTCAGAGGCGTCTTCGGAGCCGCCAAGCATCTCTTCTGGCCTAACCCGCTCCAGATCATCTCGCAGATCGGCGATACGCTCTCGCTCTCCTTGCGGTTGTTTGGCAATATCGGCGGAGAATTCATGGTTGCCCTGCTGGTCGCCAAGGCGGCACCCTACGGGATACCGCTGCTCATTCACGCCTTGGGCCTGATACCGGCCGTTATCCAGCCGATGGTCTTCACCCTGCTGACGGCGAACTTTCTGGCTGAAGCCATCCAGATCGGAGATAAAGAACGTCACGAGACTGCCCCGGTCGAACTGCCGTCGTCCGAGCCGGCCCGGGCAGGGAAGTGATTTCCGTCAGGGGCACCGGTTCCCTCGTGAGGTGAATCCGACCTTCAGAAAGGGGGTAGATCAATGCAGGCAATCCTCTTGGTATTCATCCCGACACTGACCATTGTACCAGTCGCCATCGCTGCTGCCTTTGCCATGAGAAAGATCTCCCATGCAGCCATCGAGGGCATGACCAGGCAGCCGGAAATAGCACCCCAGCTTTTTACCGCTATGCTTGTCGCGATGGCCCTGGTCGAGGCGCTGGTCATCTATTGCCTGGTCATCGCGCTGATGGTGGCGGCAAAGATCTAGTCCGGCCAGGACCTCCGAGGTCAGCATATGGGTCTTAATCCTTTGGAACAGTTGAATCCGGTCACTATGGCCGCGATGGCGCTCATCTTTCTGGCGACCTTTTTTATCCTGCGAAAGGTGTTCTTCACGCCCCTGATCGAGGTGATGGGAAAAAGGGCCGACAAGATTGAACGGGGGCGCGCACGGTNNCGGCAGAGCGTATCCATGCAGAGGTCAAGGAGGAGCTCGCCAGGATACGGGATTCAAAACGCGCTCAGGCCAACGCCGAGGCGGAGATCATCCTTGCCAGAGGTCGGGAAGAGATCGCCCGTCTCAAGGAGGCGGAACAGGCCAGACTGAAAGAGCATCTCCTGACCTGCAGCAAACAGACGTTGGTCAAGATGATCCCCCAGGTTGATGAGGAGAAGCTCCGGTTCGTGGTCAAGCGGGTCCTTGCGGCCAGAGGAGCGGCAAAATGACCGTGCGAGAACTGATCCAGGAAGTGCTCCACGAGATCGCCGGGGAACCGCTGCGGTTTGCGGTAGAGTTCCTCCAATTTCTTCTCCTCGTCGTCATCATCCGGTTTTTCCTGCGCCGGTCCGTGGGGCCCGATCTGAAAAAGCGACGCGAGCGCATTGCTGCAGAGGTGGAAAAGGCCGATCAGGCGGACGCAGCCTTTGCGGCAGCCCAGCACCAGGCCGCTGCGCTGGAGGCCGGGGCCCGCGCGGAAGCCCGGCGGACGATCGAAGCAGCGAGGACTGCCGCGCAGGACGAGCGACGGGCGGGCCTGGACCAGGCGGAACAGGAAACCAAGGCGATCCTTCTCCAGGCCCAACAGACCGTCGAGACCGAAAAAGACAAGGTGTCCAGCGAGGCTTCCGAAGAGCTGGTCACGCTCATCACCGTGGTCTCCCGGCGCTTTATCGAAGAATCGCTGTCGGAAAGCGAGCGCCAGGCGGTGACGCAAAAGCTCATCCTCTCCAGTCTGCAAGAGATGGAAGGAACCGCATCCCGTCCGTAAACAACCTCCCGCACGGTGCGGAGAAGGGGTACTGCGACCATGGAAGAGAACCGTGATAAGGCGGCAGAGTCTGCTCTGGGCCCCCTCTTACGGAGTCTGCGAGACCCCGTTGTGCTCCTGGAAACCCAGGTGCCCCTTGATCCCCTCCTCGTCGATCGGATGAAAGAAATACTGTCAACTGCTGCGGGAAGGGAGATCTCGATCAAGGTGACCGTGAACCCGCGCCTGGATGTGGGCGCACGGATGATCTTCGGGCGCGAGAAAAAGCTCGACCTCGATCTCCGGCAGAGGCTCCTGGGAGACCTGGAATCGCAGTTCGCGGCCGCAAAGCGAGCGGGGCTGACGACAGTCGACGAGACAGCCGCCCACCTGGCGAAGATCATCGAGAAGACGGAGCCACAGCTCCGCGTCGATGAGCTGACCGGCACCGGGGAGGTCCTCCAGGTCGGCGACGGCATCGCGATCGTCTCCGGCCTTCGGGGCGTGGGTGCCCAGGAGGTCGTCCGGTTCCAGCGTAATGTCTACGGCATCGCCTTCAATCTGCTGCGGGATACCGTGGGGTGCCTCCTGCTCGGACGCGAGGAGGAGGTCGAAGAGGGAAGCGTCGTGGAAAG
>JAFNGD010000086.1 GCA_017885365.1 Nitrospirota bacterium | reverse complement strand
TACCGGCTGTGTGGCCGACAAGCTGTTGTTTGACCATATCCCGCTCCGCTCCGGCCAACTTCTCCGATACGAACCAGTAAATGCCCACAAGCTCATGGGGATAGAGGGGAATGTCCTTCTGCCTGCAGCAGACATCACAACCCCTGCCGCAGGCAAGCGCCTTCTTGTACTTTTTTCGGCGTCCCTGACGGTGATGGCGACTCCGGTATCCGCGACAGCGTAAGCGTCGAGGAGGCGTGAGAGCCAGGGGATGCGTTTCTCATCGTCGGGGAAGTGGAGTCGACGGGAAAGGCAAACCGATGTCTGTTGCCATATTCTTTTCATCAGGAATCCTGCGATATCGAGGCATTGAAGGGAAAACGTGTTCTGCTCAATAACACAGCCATTTGGAAAAAACAACCTAAGGAGATCCCGTTTGCACAAAACAACGATTTTTCCCTCACGCACGGTTTTCCTGGCAGACATCCACTGCCCTGTGCAGCCGATCTGCATGTCCAGATCGGTGGAAATGCATGTGTGCTATACTAGAAGTACGAGGAGGTAGTGCATGATCGAGATCATCCTGGGAATCGGCGTTGCTACATTTTTTGTGTATACCATATTCAATGTGACGTATATCCTGAGCAAGAGGCGAACGAGCGAGAGCATGGCGTCGTTCTTCAGGAACACGGAGGGGAACCTGAACGCGGCGTTGTCAGAACTGAAAGAGACGCTCGAAAACCTGAAGAAGATCACCAGTGACGTAGGCGCCGTGACCGGGGACGTGAAGAAGATATCCAATTCCATTGCAAGCGTGGAAAGGCGCATACAGGGAGTATATGATCATATGAAGGAGGGCCTCGGATCTGCCGCCGGGGCGAACATCGCCGGTCTCAAGGCCGGAATTAGGACCGGGGTAGTGACCCTGGTGAAGAGTATGCATGCAGAAAGGAAGGAGTGATGATCATGAAAGAGGAACGTGAGATCAAAGAAGGCCGGTCCCTCCTGGTACCCTTCGTGGTAGGAGGCCTTGTCGGGGCGGGTGTAGCGCTCCTGCTGGCCCCGAAGTCGGGGAAGGAACTGAGGAAGGACATCAAGGACATTGCTTTGGATACGCGGGATAAGATCACCACGACCGTCGAAAAGGGCAAGGAGCTCTATGTCGAGAGCACCGAGGCGGTCAAGAACGCATTCGAGGCAGGCAAGATGGCGTACATCCAGGAGATGGAAAAACATCGGAAAGCCGCATGACAAGCACATCGTGAAGCGCGCTCATCGGCAGAGAGCGCGCTCTTTTTTTGTCCCGCCCGTTGAAGCTCCCTGCAGCAAGCTGCAGGGAATCTTCTATCCTCAGGGTGTAATTTTTTATCCTCATCGCTCGCTCCTGGATTTATCCCCCGCCATACCAGCATCATCACGGAACGCACAAATGAAAAAGCTGCGATCAGGAAGCGCAGGTGAGGTCCCCCTGCTCGTGAGCTGCCTGTCCACGCCGTTCAGACTTTCAGCAGTTCCGGGTTCGTATGGGGGATGAACACGGCGCCCATGAACTCCTTCATGAACTCGGGGTCGTCATGCATGTGCTTGTACGTGATCTTGTCCACGAGCCGGTCCGCCGTGCCGGCGACACTCGCGTCCCGGAGCAGCATGCGGCAGCCGGCGAGCGACGTGTTGCCCATGGGCTTCACGGTCGACACAGGCCAGCCCGGCACCATGCCGATGCCAGCGGCTTTCTTCACGTCGATGCCTGTGCCGAGCGCTCCCGATACGAAGACGCTCTGGATATCCCTGAACGCCACACCCACGGCGCGGGTCAGGACGAGCAGCAGCGTGAACATGGCGGCCTTAGACCGCATGAAGTTCTGGATCTCGCCTTGGGTGATGAAGAGCGCGTCCTCGCAATCGCAATTGATGGAGAAGGCCTTTTCGCCGTCGATCTCGATGATATGCCGTTTGCCGGTCAGCGCGCCGGTTTGGTCGATGATGCCTGCTGTGTACAGTTCGTACAGCAGGCTTACCATGCCCGAGCCGCAGATGCCTTCGGGCCTTCCCTGGTCGAAGGTCTTGCAGGAAACGCAGTCGCCGCTGATCTCAATATCATAGACGATGCCCTTGTTCGCACGTTTCCCGATGGCTGAGATACCCTCTTCAAGCGCCGGTCCGGCAGCACCCGCCCCCACGATCATCCATTCCCGGTTCCCGATCACGACCTCGGCATTCGTGCCCACATCCACCAGGATGTCCGTGCGGTCCGACGCATGCATCCCCGTCGCGATGATGCCGGCGGTGATGTCTCCGCCCACATAGCTCCCGGCGTTCGGGAACACGTACACCAGGGCCTCCGGGTTGAGGTCGAGGCCGAGCTCAATTGCGCTGAAGAATCCCGGCGTCCGGACCACCGGGACCCAGGGGGCCACGGGGATAGTACTGATGTCGAGGCCAAGCAGGAAATGGGTCATCACCGTGTTCCCCGCCACGGCAAGGCCGTGGAGGTCGCGGCCGTTGACGCCGGCCTCGCGGCAGAGCGATGCAATGAGCGTGTTGATGCCGTTCGTAAGGACCCGGTAGATGTCCTCGCCGTTGCCGGTCATGGCATGATGCATGCGGGTCAGGATGTCGCTCCCGTACTCGATCTGGGGATTTTCGAGCGATCGGGTCACGACGTCCTTCTGCTCGATATTATCATAGAGCACGGCAACGAGGTTCGTAGTGCCGAGGTCGAGGGCGACGGAGTAGGAGCGCCACCGGTCGATGTCGATCAGCCTGAATCGGTCGCCGGCCCTGCCGATGATGCACGACAGCTCGCGCTTTGCGTTGATGTTGGCAGCGGAGGCGCGGAGGACCGAGAGGGGAATGGAGAGCGGACCCAGGCCGAGTGCGTCCCGAAGCCGCTGGTCGTGGGCCCGCCGGT
>JAFNGD010000085.1 GCA_017885365.1 Nitrospirota bacterium | reverse complement strand
AGGAAGAGCTAAACCACCTCTTAAAAGGCCGCGATCAGACAGAATGATGCCCGAAATGACAAAAGAACGCATTAAGAATTGCAACCTGCAGCCGTTCTCTCCCCATGGACGTTTCATGATGATCGAAACGGTCCTCATTGCCGAAGACGATCCGGTGCTGCGGAAACTTGCCAGCACCGAGCTGAACGAGTTCGGCTATACCGCCATCGAGGCGGCAGACGGCCAGGAAGCTGTTGCCCGCTTCCTGGAGCGGAAGGACGAGATCCACCTGGTCCTACTCGATGTGATCATGCCGAAGAAGAACGGGAGAGAGGTCTATGAAGAGCTGAGGAAGGTCAGACCGGACCTGAAGGCGTTGTTCATGAGCGGGTACACCGCCGATATCGTCCGCGAGAAGGGCATCCTCGACGAGGGTCTTGTTTTCCTGGACAAGCCCATCGCTCCCCAGCTGCTCCTCAAGAGGGTCCGTGAGGTGCTCGGACCGCAAGCCTGAAGAGCGGCGAAGTTTCGCTACGAGCAGTGCAGGCCCGCGATGTAAGAGTTGCTGTCGATCTTCTTCACCCAACGTACGGAGGCCTGCTGACAGGAATGGAAGTGGCCGGCATGGAGGCTGACGATGTCCTCACGCCGGAGGGGGGCGGGAATCTTGAGGCAGAGCCCCGACGGGCTCATGTTGATGGCGATCCCGGTGAAGAGCTGCTCGGTCGAACCGACCCTGAAGGTCACTTCGCGGTGGCTTTCGTACCGGTCCTCTTTCCGCCGCGTTGAGAGCGGACTGCCGAGGTCGATCCGCTTCTCGCACGCGCTGAGCCATTCTGACAGCGCATAGAGGGTGAATGGCTTCTGGAGGAAGTTGCACCCTAGCTGGCTCACCCGCTGCCGGTTCCGGTCATCAATATAACCCGAAATGACCGACTTGTTGCGGATGTCCAGCTTGCAGCCCTTCCGGGCCTGGTACTCCAATATCTCCACGCCGTTCACGCCGGGCATGTTGAAGTCGGTGACCATGATATCGCTGCAGGGGTGGTCGTTCCTGCAGGCGTCCCCTTCGTCCCCGTAGAGGGGACAGATGGAGGTCGGGTCACTGGAGGACAGGACCTCATATCCCCGCATGAGAAAGAAGTCCTTCAGCATATTAAGAACGAATATCTCGTCGTCGAAAATGATGGCCCGCGGCTTACGCATCACTCGTCTCCTGCTGCAGGGCGTTTCCCGTCCTGTTCCCGCTGATACTTTTAGATTATATAGAGGTCCCTGTTCCAAGTCAAGGTTGTTCCGCCTGATGCAGGGACAGACAGAGAGTTGCAGAGCCCAAAACCGGGACTGACCCGGGCCGTTGCCCCCCCTTCGGCCGTTCGACAGCAGGACGCCGGGGAACCGTATTGACACGACCAGTCATCAATGATACTGTTCTGCCATGTCCGCGTTGCTCTGCCGCCTGATGGCGGCCTTCCTCATCGCCCTCCTCCTTGTCTCCTCCGGTGTCGCTTCCGCCGCAGCGTCCTCCACGGTCCAGAAGATCAAGGACCGCGGAGTTCTCCTCTGGGGTTCCGACTCAGAAGGAGGAGCACCCTACGTGTTCCCCGACCCCAAGGACCCCTCGAAGCTCATCGGCTTCGAGCTGGACATCGCCGAGGCTGTGGCGAAGAATCTCGGCGTCAAAGCACAGTTGGTCCAGACCGCCTGGGACAGCCTTATTCCGGCCCTCGAGCGGGGCGACTACGATATGGCCATGAACGGCCTCGAGATCATCCCCGAGCGGTTGAACCGCGTGCTCATGTCACGGCCCTACTACGTCTATACCCTCCAGCTCATGGTGCGAAAGGATGACGGCCGCATCAGGACCATCCGGGACCTCCCGGGCAGGACCGTCGGCACCCTTGCCGGCGCCGCGGCCCATGACATGCTCAAGAAGCTCGGCAAGGTGGACATCCGCTCCTATTCGGCGGCATGGCCCTATGAGGACCTTGCGCTCGGCAGGCTGGACGCCGTGTTCCTGGACACGCCCATCACGGTGTATTACGGGAAACCGGACCAGCGCCTCAAGTACGCTGGACCGCCTGAGGGCGGGGGCTATTACGGCATCGCGGTCCGGAAACAGGATGTCGAGCTCAAGCAGGCGATCGACGGCGTCATCGAGCAACTCCTCAGCACCGGAGAGCTGCAGCGCATCCTCGAGCGATGGGGCCTCTGGGACGATGCCCAGGCAAAGCTCGCGGCCCACAGCGAGGCATCGAACAGGGGGAAGCAGTTCCGGATCGAGAGCGAGGAGGCGCCGCTCTACACGTTCCTTCCGAACTTTCTGAAGGGCGCGGCTATTACCATCGTGCTGTCGGTCCTTTCCATGGCTTGTGCCCTTTCCCTCGGCCTCTTCATCGCCTTCCTGCGCATCTACGGCCCCCTCCCCGGCCGCTACCTCGCCACGGCCTATGTGGAGATCTACCGCGGCACGCCGCTCCTGATCCAGCTTTTCATCCTCTATTACGGCCTGCCGAACATCGGGATCACGCTCTCCCCCTTTGCCGCGGCCATCCTGGGGCTGGGCATGAACTACGCCGCCTACGAGGCGGAGGTATACCGGGGAGGCATCGAGGCCGTTCCCCGCGGCCAGATGGAGGCGGCTCTTTCGCTCGGTATGCCTCGCGCACTGACATTCCGGCGGATCATCTTCCCCCAGGCATTCCGGATCAGCCTGCCGTCGGTCACGAACGACTTCATCTCCCTGCTCAAGGACTCCTCCATCGTATCGGTCATCGCCATGGTGGAGCTCACCAAGACCTACGGAATCCTCGCTGCAACAACGCTCCGGTATTTCGAGCTGGGGCTCGTCGCGGCCGTCCTGTATTTCGGCATGAGCTATCCGCTGTCGATCCTGGCGAGAAAACTGGAAAAATGGTTACAAGGACAAAGATGAGAAAGGGAGCACGGCAGAAAAAGACGAACATCATGTTACCGCCAAGGCGCGACGAGCGCGAGGAAAGCGGAAGGACCTCGGGACAAGAGTACTATTCAAATATCTTCTTCGCATCCTTGGCGCCCTCGGGGTTCAATTGTTTCGCTTTTCCCCGTAACTCCATGATTTCGAGATAAGATCGATCTTCTATGATCAAGATCAGGAATCTTCATAAATCCTTCGGTGACCATCGCCTGTTCAACGGCGTCGACCTCGACGTGGCAAAGGGCGAGGTCGTCGTGCTAATCGGCCCCTCGGGCAGCGGCAAGAGCCCGCTCCTCCGGTGCGTCACCGGTCTTGAGACCTTCGAAGAGGGCG
>JAFNGD010000084.1 GCA_017885365.1 Nitrospirota bacterium | reverse complement strand
CGATCCATCATCATATTGCACCAGCATCCTGCTGAACCCGTAGGCCTTCCGGTCCATTCCGCAGTGGTTGCAGGAACGGTGCTCATCGATATCATCGGCGGCCGGGCCGGCAGCGACTGCCAGGATGCTGGTGCAATATGATGATGGATCGTCCGTGGGCACATGCAGCCTGCGATGCCTCGTCGTCGAGCTTGATGCGAACCCGAAGCGCACCGTGAAAGCCATTTTCGCAGCTGACCGAACGGAACGCACATTGATCGATGCAGAAAAGGCGGTCTGGGTCATGGGCGGCGCTAAACGCGGCGTCATGACAACCCGTCCCAAGTGGGCATTCTCGTCGCAGGCCGCTGCCGAGGCGTTCATCGAGAACTACGGAGGGACGATCATCACTTGGAGCGATGCGCTGGCCGCGGCCAGGGAAGATTTGGCACAGGAGGTGCGTTAGCAAAAGAACGATTTTACTGACGCTGATTTTCGTTGATGAAGACAAGAGCAATGGCCGTGAACCAGTATGGTCCGGAAACAGATTTCGCAGCACCATATCTCATTGAAGGAGGCGTATATGAACAGAAAGAAAGTAGTAGCGGCATTGACAGCAGCATTCGTCTTCGTGCTCCTGGCGATGGTAGTGTTCGCGCAGGAGGATGTCAAGCAGTCGCCGAGCTGCAAGTACTGCGGCATGGACAGGCAGAAGTTCGATTTTACCCGTATGCTGATTGAGTACGACGACGGGACATCGACGGGCGTCTGTAGCCTGCACTGCGCCGCGGTCGAGCTCGCATTGAACATCGACAAAACGCCGAAGGCTATCAAGGTCGGGGATTTCGGTACCAAGAACCTTATTGATGCCGATAAGGCGTTCTGGGTGGTCGGCGGCGCCAAACCGGGCGTAATGACCAAGCGGGGAAAATGGGCATTCGAGAAGAAGAATGATGCCGAAGCTTTCATCAAGACGAACGGAGGAACGCTGTCAACGTTCGATGAGGTCATTAAGTCCGCCTATACGGACATGTATGAAGACACAAAAATGATCCGGGAAAAGAGAAAAATGAAAAAAGCACAGACCATGGAGCACAAGCACTAACAGTAAGCCGGCGACGGCGGGCGGATGCACGTCATTCGCCCGCACGTTTGGTCGGTTGTGGAGATCATCGAGAGACGGAATCTTTTTTCACCACTGGCACGGATAAATAGACCATGATGCTTCGTTCTCATATTTATGCCATCACCAGATACCTACTGACGGCTTGTTGTCTGCTGGGTACACTCGCGTCTCTCGCGGCCTGTTCCTCTCAGCAGCGTTTCCCCCGTCCTCCGATGCAAGGTGAGGACGTCGTGATCCAGGTCGCATCGCTCCCGCTCGAGGTCCCGCAGTTCTATTCCTACCGCGCGAAGAACAAGGACGTCAACTTCTTCGTGCTCCGGATGCAGGACCACGTCCTCTCCTTCCTGGACGCCTGTCTCACCTGCTACCCCCGGAAACTTGGATACGAGTACAAGGATGGTTATGTCGTATGCAGGGCCTGTGATACGACGTATTCGGTGTACAAGCTGGAGAAAGGCATTGGGGGCTGTTTCCCGATCAGGATAGACGGCAGGCAGGAAGGAAGTGCGTATCTTATTGCCCGTTCGACGCTCGAACGGCACGCGGCCAAGTTCTAGGGAGGTTCGTCCAAAGCTTCTTTCTTTAAACAGTTCTCTTCTTGAAAAGTCCTTCCCGAACGTTCGATTCGAAACACCTCCCCAACCCCTCCTTACCAAGGAGGGGCAGTAGCTCGGTAATACTGTATCCGGCCAAGCGGTCGGCTATTAGCTTTAAGCGCTCTTCCATGGGTTCCATTTTTCTCCAGGGCATCGGATCGTCCTCCTTGCCCTGGAGTTTAACGTGTTACCCATGTCCATAGGTTGCTTTGTTACCTATGTTAGCAGGTTGTACCAGAGACTCCCTCCCCTTGCTAAGGGGAGGTTAGGTGGGGTGATTTCAGTAGCGCGGGTGACTTTCCCGACCCCTTCATCCTAACAGCAGGAAGGAGAGGTCATCGTTGTTCTCCCGATCGTCGCGCAGGAACGCTCAGATGTACCGGCACATGCGCGGCTCGAGGCCCAGCCGGTATAGGAAGTTCGCCATGATGCAGAAACCGGTGAACGCGAAGAGGATGGTGGCGGTGCCAACGAAGCCGGTGAAATAAAGCCAATAGGGGCTGTAGAACCGCGCCAGCATCGAGCTGATGGACAGGTTCACGCCGACGAAGACATAGATATACCGTTCCAGGAACCACTCGTCGTTCTTCATGAAATACAGCCCGTTCCACTTTCCCTGGTCATAGGTCCGCTTGTCCGGGACCAGCGGCCGTACGCCGAGGAGATACAGGATGTTGCCGACGATGCAGAACCCGGTCATTGCCACCATGATGGAGCAGAACCCGACAAAGAGGATCGAGAACGCCCAGTTGGGATGATGGGCTACGGTCAGGATCGAGCTGAGCACCACATCGGTACCGGCAATGAGCCAGACCAGCCGCTCGATGTACCACCAGTCGGTCTTCACCAGAAACACACCGCTTCGCTTTTCCATCAAGAACACCCTCCTGCCGTCGATGTTATATCGGTTCCTCGTCAGTAACTATACCAAATTGCGGTGCCATTTTCCACCTATTCGTACCGCAG
Source organism: Nitrospirota bacterium (assembly GCA_017885365.1). Next base: position 1,613 of record JAFNGD010000084.1, on the reverse strand, counting down.
CGCCGATATCGGGTCCTGGAGCGACGCCTTGCGGGCCGGGTACACGCCGAAGAAGATCCCGACGGCCATGGAGAACGTAAAGGCCATCACGATGGACCAGAGCGAGATGCTCGTCGGGAGCACCGTGACGAACATCGGGATCACGAGGGCAATGCCCACGCCCAGCACGATGCCGATGATGCCGCCGACGCCGGACAGCGTGACCGCCTCGATCATGAACTGCGCCATGATATCGCTGTTCCGGGCGCCGATGGCCTTCCGGATGCCGATCTCCCGGGTCCGTTCGCGAACCGACACGAGCATGATGTTCATGNNTGATGCCGATCCCGCCCACGAGCAGTGATATGCCGGCGATGCCTCCGAGCACCGCGGTCAGAACGCCCAAAATGGTGTTCATCGTCTGGAGCATGGCGCCCTGGGTCTGGATGGTGAAATCCTCCTTGTGCGCGTGGCGCCTGATCAGGACCTCCTTGATCTGACTGATGGCCCGGTCCACGTCCTCGGCCCGGGGTGTCGAGGCGATGATCTCGAAAAGGCCGTCGGTGTCGAACAGCTCCTGCCCGCTTGTGACGGGGATGAACACGATGTCATCGAGGTCCATGCCGAGGCTCGTCCCCCGCTTCTGCATGACCCCCACGACGCGGTAGCGGGCGTCGGAGAGCGTCACGGCCTTGCCGAGCGCGTTTTCCTGGCCGAACAGCTCCTCCTTCACCTTCGTGCCGAGCACCACGACCTTTGCCTTGGAATCCACATCCCCCTGGGTCACATAGCTGCCGGTGTCGACGAAGAGGCGCCGGATGCTCTGGAACTCCGGTGTCGTCCCGATGATCATGGTATCGCGGCCCATGTTCTGGTATTTTATCCGTCCGGTTCCGAACACCAGCGGCACCGCATCGCTCAGGAGCCAGGCGCGTCGCTTGAGGGCCTGTGAATCATCGTAGGACAGTTTGCGCACCGTGCCCGCCGAGGGAGGATGGAAGCCTCCGCTCGTGCTCGTTTTCCCCGGCGTGATGATAAGCAGGTTCGTTCCCATGCCGGTGAGCTCCTTGGTGATGTAGACCTGAGCTCCTTCGCCGATGGAGACCAGCAGGATCACCGAGAGCACGCCGATGATCACGCCCAGCATGGTGAGACCGGACCGCACCTTGTTCGAGAGGATGGCCTCCAGCGCGACCTTGAATATCTCGAAGAAGTTCATGCGACCACCTGGTTCCCGATGACCTGGCCGTCCTTAAGGTTGATGATCCTCTTGCATCGCGCCGCCACATCACGGTCATGGGTCACGATCATGATGGTGACGCCCTGCTTGTTCAGGTCGGTCAGGATGTTCAGGATCTCGGCGCCCGACCGGCTGTCCAGGTTCCCCGTCGGCTCGTCGGCGAGCAGGAGCGGCGGATGGTTCACCAGCGCCCTCGCGATGGCCACGCGCTGCTGCTGGCCGCCCGACAGCTCCGTAGGCTTGTGCTCCATGCGATCAGATAACCCAACCATCTCCATGACCGGAATGGCCCGCTCGGTACGCTGCTTTGCAGGCACACCGCTGTAAATCAGCGGCATCTCAACGTTCTTGAGCGCCGTGAACCGGGGCAGGAGGTTGAAGAACTGGAACACGA
>JAFNGD010000083.1 GCA_017885365.1 Nitrospirota bacterium | reverse complement strand
GCGTGACGACGAGGGACACCTGAAAGGATTTATATCGGTCATAACCGACATCACCGAGCGGAAACAGGCGGAGGCGAAGATCCGCAATGTCACGCGGCTCTACGCGTTCCTGAGCCAGATCAACCAGGCGATCGTCAGGACGAAGGATCGTGATGAGCTCTTTCGGAACATCTGCCGGGTTGCGATCGAGTTCGGGGAGTTCAGACTGGCCTGGGTCGGTTTGATCGACGAGGCGACCGGCATCGTGCGGCCGGCGGCGCGTGCCGGCCGGGAAGAGGGGTATCTGGACATCCTTTCGATTTGCATCCTTCGTCCTGACGATCGCCTGGTTGATCTGGCTCAGGAACGCGTAGAGCCGCGTGACATTACGAAACTTCGCCTCAGCCTGCTTCCGCTCAGTGATGTCGGTTATGACCGATATGAATCCTTTCAGACGTCCCTCGTCGTCACGCTGATAGTCCCAGTCTATCTGGAGATCGACCAGCGAACCGTCCTTTTTCGCGCTTATACTGATATAGGGGGCCGGGGCCGGCTGCTCCTTCACCAGGTAGGCAAGATACTCGCGTAAAGCGCCCTGCCCCTCACCGGGCGGCAGCAGTTGCCAGATGGCCTTGCCCACGATCTCTCCGGGCTCATACCCCATGATCCGGTGATGCGCCCGATTGCTGTACGTGATCACGCCGGAGCAATCGTTCTCCTGAACACCGTGGATCATCGTATCGAGAAGCAGCTGATACCGCTTCTCATTCGCCCGCAGAGCCCCCGAACGTCTGTCGCCGGTCTCCCGCGACTCAAGCTCCGTGATCCGCCTGCGCAGGCGTTCCAGTTCTTCCCGGAGGTCGGTCATGGTCCTGTCTCGATCGTTCATAGCTGCTCGCCTCTCGATATTCCGTGATCGCGTCGTTCCCGTGCCGCTCGGGTACGGGGGGCGACAAGCACCCTTTCTTGTGTGAGTATACCAGATAATTTAGAACCGTTATGGTCTCCGATGATCATCCGGCTCCGGAGTCAGAACGGTCGGGATGCACAACGCTGTCACGGGGGCTGGCGGCAACGCGACGACAAGCCGGCAATCCTGAAGGACGTCACCTGCGCAAGGGGGACGACAGGACCTGCAAGAAAATGCCCGGCATGGGCGCAGGAAAGATGCTATATTCTTATCATCCGTCGGTGTTAACGATTTTGACAATACGTTATAGTATATATAGAGAAGGAGGGTCTATGAAGAAGAACATGGTCCTTATCGCGGTGATCTTTGTTACGCTGTCGTTCGGCTTCTATGTATTAGCGAAATATGTCGTGTTCCCCAGTCCGGAGAATTGCAAAGCATGCCACTATATCGCGCCGTTCTATGAAAAATGGAAAACCTCAACGCACAAGAACGTTCCCTGCCTGAAATGCCATGTGTACACGATGGAAAAGGCCGTGGCGTCGCAGTTCCTCTTCCTTGCCGGCTCGTTCAATCCGCGGCCCCTGTCCAATGTGCCCGATTCAAACTGCCTGCAGGGCGGCTGCCACGACAAGCGTCTCGTGGAATCCAAGGTGCTCTTCACCAAATGGAGCATCAACTTCGACCACAAGCCCCATTTCTTGGACATGAAGCGGGGCATCAAGCTCCACTGCCGGAGCTGCCACTCCGACATTGTCCAGGGCGAGCACGTAAAGGTCTCGAAGAACGTCTGCTACCTCTGCCACTTCAAGGGGGCGAAGCCCGGTGAGGCCGTGACCGGCTGTCCGTCGTGCCACACCGCGCCCAAAGAGGCCATCAAAGTGGACGGCAGGACCTTCTCCCACGCGGCAGCGCTCAAGGCCGGCAAGAAGTGCGGCCAGTGCCATACCCAGATCACCCGGGGCGAGGGCATGACGTCGAAGGACAAGTGCTTCTTCTGCCACGTGGACCGTTCCGACAGGATCGGCGAAGTGAAGCTCATCCACGAGAAGCACGTGGGCAAGCGACAGGTGGACTGTCTGTGGTGCCATGACAAGATCGAGCACGGAAAGATCAAGATGAACAAGACGGCGATGTGACCGCCGCAGTGAAATGAGTGAAATAACAAGGCCGGAACCAAGACTGGTTCCGGCCTTGTTCGTTGATAAAGGGGCGGCTTCTATGAATACCATCATTGACCTGGCTGAATCGGGCCGTCTGCCCGACCGGCTGATCCGGTCCGGCATCGGTCTTCTGAACCGCAAGCGCCTGCGAGAAGAACACCGCGGCGGCATCGAGGCACTGCGGGAGCATCAGCGCGAGTTCATCACGATGCTGCGAACAAGCCCCATCGCGGTCCTGCCCGAGGCGGCGAACGAGCAGCACTACGAGGTCCCACCGGAGTTCTTCTCCCTCGCTCTGGGAAAGCATCGAAAGTACAGCTGCTGTTACTACCCTTCTGGAGCGGAAGACCTAGACGAGGCCGAGGAGCAGATGCTGGCTCTCACCTGCGAGCGTGCGCAGCTCGCGGACGGCATGGACATCCTGGAGCTCGGCTGCGGGTGGGGGTCGCTCACCCTCTGGATGGAGGAAAAGTATCCCCGTGCCCGCATCACGGCGGTCTCCAACTCCAATCCCCAGCGGGAGTTCATTACCACACAGTGCCGGAAGCGGGGAATCGGGAACGTAGAGGTCATCACTGCCGACATGAACCATTTCGACACGGAGAAGCGCTTCGACCGCGTTGTATCAGTGGAGATGTTCGAACATATGCGGAACTATGAGCTGCTGCTCCGGAAGGTCGCGTCCTGGCTGAAGCAGGACGGCAGGCTCTTCGTCCATATCTTCTGCCACAGGGAATATGCCTACCTCTTTGAAACCGCGGGAGAGGACAACTGGATGGGGAGGCATTTCTTCAGCGGCGGCATCATGCCGTCCGACGACCTGCTGCTCTACTTCCAGGACGATGTTTTCATCGAGGAGCACTGGCGCGTGGACGGGACCCACTACGAACGGACCGCGAACCACTGGCTGGCGAACATGGACGCGCGGAAGGATGCGATCTTGCCGGTCCTGGAGCGGACCTACGGCAAGCTGGATGCCGCGCTCTGGTTCCAGCGCTGGAGGATATTCTTCATGGCCTGCGCCGAGCTCTGGGGCTTCCGGAACGGACAGGAATGGTGGGTGGCGCATTATCTGTTCCGGAAGCGGACATCCTAAGATACGCAATACTGCCGGGCGCCTCCGGGTGGAACCGCAAATGCCGGGCGTGCTATAGCACGGA
>JAFNGD010000082.1 GCA_017885365.1 Nitrospirota bacterium | reverse complement strand
TGCCGTTGACCGTGCATTCCACCTGGTCGGCGCCGTTCCGGATGGCCGCGATGGCGTTCGCCACGGCAAGGCCGAGATCGTTGTGGCAATGGACTGAAATGACCGCCCGGTCGATGTTCCTGACCTTGTCCTTGATGCCCTTGATCAGCGCACCGAACTCCTCGGGCATGGCGTAGCCCACCGTGTCCGGGATGTTCACCGTACCCGCGCCGGCGGCGATGACCGCCTCCACGACCTCATGAAGAAAGGCCACATCGGTACGCGTGGCGTCCATGGGCGAGAACTCCACGTCGTCGACGTAGGACCGGGCGTGTTTCACCATCTCAACGGAGCGCTTGAGCGCTTCGTCGCGTGAGATCCGGTACTGGTGCTTGAGATGGATGTCCGACGTTGAGTGAAATGTGTGGATGCGCCGCTTTTTCGCATCCTTGAGCGCTTCCCAGGCACGGTCGATGTCCTCCTTCTTGGCCCGCGCCAGGCTGCAGATGACCGGTCCCTCAACCTCGTTCCCGATGCGCTTGATGGACTCGAAATCGCCAGGCGAACTGATGGCGAAGCCCGCCTCGATGATGTCCACGCCGAGCCGGGCAAGCTGCCTTGCGAGGGTGACCTTTTCATCGACGTTCATGCTCGCTCCGGGTGATTGTTCTCCATCCCGGAGCGTGGTGTCGAATATCCTGATGATCCTGTTCATACGATCCTCCCCGTCGAGCTGCGCTCGACGGCAGAAATAAGTTCATGATGAATGAGATTCGTGGACTGGCGGCCTGGCACTGGCTTCCCGCCATGCCTGCTCCCCTTCTACGCCGCTGTCGGCTTACGCTTCAGCAGTTTGAAGAGCGCCTCGCCGATGCCCGCGAGGACATAGGTGAGCGAGATGAGGAACAGCACGAGGGCTGGATGGTAGGCCACAACGGTCAGAAGCGCCACGATCACCACCAGCAGCCCGAAAGGACGTCGTTCCTTCAGGTTGGCCTCCTTCACGCTGTGGTAGGTGATGTTGCTCACCATGAGCCCGGCGACCACGAAGGTCAAGGCCAGGACCCAGTAATCGAGGCTGATCACGTCAGCCAGCACCGCAAGATGCATTTCCTTCAGCGTATCAATGACCTCCTGGTATGCCAGGACCGTCGTCGCGATCATCAGGGCCGCCGCTGGCGATGGCAGGCCGGTAAAGTGCTTTTTCTCTTCGCTTCCCATCTGCACGTTGAACCGGGCCAGCCTGAGGGCAGCGCAGGCGACCATGAAGAAGGCTCCGAGCCAACCGACCTTGCCGAAGGACTGGAGCGACCAGCTGTAGACCAGCACACCGGGCGCGACGCCGAATGAGATCGCGTCGGACAGTGAGTCGATCTCAATCCCGAATTTCGAGGTCGTGTGCGTAATCCGCGCGACCCAACCGTCCAGAACATCGAACACCGATGCGATCATGATGGCCCAGGCCGCCCGCTCGTAATCGGAGTTGAACGACGCGATAATCGAGTAGAAGCCCGAGAACATGCTCGAAAGCGTGATGATGTTCGGGAGAAGGTATATCCCTTTTCTCATTTCATGACTCCGATGACATCCCGCGAACCCTTGATCCGGTCGCCAACCTTGACCATGAGATCAGTGTTCTTCGGCAGGAACAGGTCCACCCGGGAACCGAACCGGATCAGGCCGTACCGCTCGCCCGCCTTCAGCAGGTCGCCTGATTTCGCGTAGCAGACGATGCGGCGCGCAATGAGCCCGGCGATCTGCTTGACGAGGACCTTGTTCCTCCCGTTGGAGATCACCATGGCCGTTTGCTCGTTGTCCAGGGACGCCTTGTCCAGCGACGCCACCAGGAACTTGCCCGGATTGTACTTCACCGTCTCGACGGTCCCGCCGATCGGGGCGCGGTTCACGTGCACGTTGAATACCGACAGGAAGATGCTGATCTGCTTCACGTCCTGTTTAAGATAATCCGGCTCGTAGATATCCTTGATAACGATGACCTTCCCGTCGGCAGGCGACACGACCACGCCCTTGCCTTCGGGCACCGCGCGCTCCGGATCGCGGAAGAAGAACAGGACGAACAGCGTGAGCACGAAAAACACGTAGCTCGTGTTCTTCCATCCGAAGACAAAGCACAGCACCATGACAGCCGCGAGCGGCAGAATGAACGGCCACCCTTCGGCGGCCACCGGTATTCCGTAGTTTTTCATCATATTTCTCAAACTCCAGCCACAAAGGCACTAAGACTCGAAGATATGCCCCCTCAATTTTTTGATTCTTTCCCCTGATTTATACTTCGTGCCTTCGTGACTTTGTGGCAAAGATTATTGTCTTAATTCTTGCTCTTGTCCACCAGCTTGCCCTTCTGCAGCCAGGGCATCATCTTCCGGAGACGGCCGCCCACTTCCTCGATGGGATGCATCTGGCCCCGCTTCGTGAGGGCGTTGAACGTCGGTTTGTTCGCCATGTTCTCGAGCATCCACTCCTTCGCGAACTGGCCGGACTGGATCTCTCCAAGGATCTTCTTCATCTCCTTCTTGGTCTCCTCGGTGACGATCCGGGGCCCGCGAGTCAGGTCCCCGTACTGGGCCGTGTTGCTGATGGAGTACCGCATGTTGGAGATGCCCCCCTCGTAGATCAGGTCCACGATCAGCTTGAG
>JAFNGD010000081.1 GCA_017885365.1 Nitrospirota bacterium | reverse complement strand
CCTGTTCTATTGGTCTCTTGTAGCTGGAATGATTTCTAGTGCGCAGCCCGCGCACTGCTCAGATACGTCCTCTTTACCTGATATGAATCTTCCCGTCATTTCTCTCACCGAACGGCTTCTTTCGGGAACTTCGCCGCGAACTGAGTTCATTCTCATGATCCCGACAGGGGGCGGAGATAATTCACGATCCGGCATGATCGTCGGAGGGCTCTATCTTGATTCGCTCGTGTACGCGAAAAAGAACGACTATCGTTCGAGTTCGACAGGCGTGGGAAAACTCTACTATCTTCCTCCCTATTCAGCGTCGTCGAATATATATTTCACCCCCTATGTGACCATTTATCGCATGCTGGGCATCTGGTACAACGATGGGTCTGGAACACAGGCCGACCTATGGGACCATCACTGGGGGCTCGTTGGCGGGCAACTCATGGTAAGGCTCGGCGGGGCCTGGTCGTTCCATGCTGATCTGGAACCCTATTCCTATACGCGCGTTGGAAACAACTACCGTTTTCTCGCTGGGATCAGCCGTGAGATCTCTCAACAAGTATTGGTTAGCGCAGTGTATGAACGCATGGAGTGGGATATTGAGATCAACAAGGATGCTGTTCCGTTTCAGTATGCAGGAAGCTCTGAGAGCATGTATTTGAAGGGGATATACCGGTTTTTAAGCGAAGGAAAACTTTCGGGAGTGAATCTTTTCGCATCCTATGGCTATGAGCATCTCCTCAACAACGGGAACAATGCTGTGCTTTCGCCCGGCGACATTGCAGAGCGCGGACAGATGCTATATTTTGGAGTTACTCTCGGAAGGGCCTCCTGGTAGTCGACACGAGCATACCGCAGCAGGTCAACGATGATTGCCGGACCTGCGTGAGTGGAGAGGTCAGGAGCTTCCGCGGCGGGCCGAAAGGGACTGCAAGACGCTCAAGAGGAGGAGACCGGAGTCTCTTTGCCGAGGGGCTCCTACCGGGAACTCATACGTGAATGTGGAGCTGAATCCATTGGGACTGTTCTGTGTGCATGCACCACTCTTCGGCAGCATGCCGGGGGGCAGCTCTATTCCTTCCTGCTCAACACCTTGTACACCGCCGTCAGATCCTCTTCTCCCATGCCCTCCCGCATCGCCAGCGTAAAGATCTCCTTGGCCACGTTCGCGCACGGCAGGGCCGCGCCGGTCTCATAGGCCGTCTCCGCCGCCAGGTGCAGGTCCTTGTGCATCCACTGGAGCGGGAACTCCACGGAGTAGTCGCCCTTCTCGAGCTTCTGCCGTTTGAAATTGAGGAACGGCGCCATGACCGGCGAACTGGCGAGGGTGTCGAACATTGCCTGCTTCGATATGCCGAGCGACTCGCCGAAGACGAGGGCCTCGGAAAAGGCCACCATGGCTTGGCCGAGCAGGATATTGTTCACCATCTTCATGGCAGACCCCATGCCGTGGCCCCCAACGGGAAAGACCGCCTTGCCCATGCACTCGAGCAGGGGCTTCGCAGCGTCCACATCTGCCTTGTCCCCGCCCACGAAGAACAGGAGCTGGCCCTGCTCTGCAGGGCCCTTGGAGCCGCCCACGGGCGCATCGAGGAACCGCACCTTCCTTGACGCGGCCTCGATGGCCATGAGCTTCGAAAAGGAGGGGTTCACCGTGCTGCAGTCGATCCAGAGCGAATTGGGGAGCAGCTTGTCCAGGAAGGAGCGTTTCCCGAGCAGGGCCACTTCGGCCACGGCATCGGGTTTGGAGAGCATCGTGAACAGGATGTTGACGTGCTTCGCGACCTCTGCAGGCGAATCCGCCCAGGCCGCACCGTTCGCCAGGAGCGCCTGTGCCTTGTCCTTGGTCCGGTTGTGGACCACCAGCTCGTGACCTTTTTTCCGGAGATTTTCCGCCATGCGGCTGCCCATGATGCCCAACCCAATGAACCCGATCTTCATGACAAACCTCCTTGTCAGTTCAAGCCTGAACCAGGAATACTAACATCAGAACCTTTGACGCAGATAAAGGCTGATTGACTCCTATGAAAAGACATGATCAAAATATAGGGTAAGGACGATGGATTCTTCAAATGATCATGCCCCTTCATAGCCGTTATCAGATGTTATCAGTGTCAAAGATCCTATTCTTTCCGCTCTTTGATGATGAGGCTATTTCTGGGCCCTTCTCACGCTGCAGGTGAACCCGTTCCCGGAAAAGGCCGCGCCGCTTTCCGTGAAATGCCAGAACCAGTCGCCCATCTTTGCCGGGTCGCCGATGTTTGTCCCGCCGCGGTCTCCCCGCAGGAGATATTTCCGGAGACCCAGCGAATGGGGTGCTCCGCCCAGGTTGATCGTCATGTCCTTGAGATCGATGGTCCACCATCGGTAGGAGGACCGGGCGCGGGGCAGATGCAGGATATAGTACGTGGCGTTCCTGGCTTTTTGATAGACCACGGCGTCGGCGAAGAAGTCCTCGTGCTCCCCGTAGATGACCTGCAGCGATCCGGTCTCAAAGAGCGGCTGCGCGCCGGCGGCGAGGAAGATGCCCCAGAGGAGGAGGAACAGGACTGCTGCGATAACGAGTATTTTAGCTCCGAGCGTCATGGATGGGGGGAGAGGAACTTTCTGGAACTCGAGCGGCACTCTTCCGGCAGGGAATACGATGGCGGGCCCCGCCTGGAGGCCCGCCGTCCGGGATCGGTCGCGTGTTTCGGCTACTTGATCTTCCTGATGAACTCCTCCACCGAAAGGGCAGGGAGGGTCGTCATCGTGACCGAGCCGCGGGAGCCGATCTCCACGGACATCTTCATCACTGTTTCGTTGTCCGGCGCCTCGACGATGTTTACAAAATCGTACATGCCGAGGAGGGCGTACTGCTTGTGGACTTTGACGCCCATGGCCTCGATCTCCTTATTCACCTCAACGATCCGCTCAGGCCTCTGCTTGATGGTCCGGCGTCCTTCGTCGGTCAGATTGCTCAAAATGATGTAGTACGGCATGGCAGGTCCTCCTTTTTTTCGGGTCTTTCCGGGATGTTCCTGCGACGGCATGCGTGCAGGGAGTGGTCAAAGTATAGCACAAGAGACCGTTCTTGGCCATGGGACCAGGCAGTTCTGTCGACGAGGAGACTTCTTGATCCTTCCTAAAATGTTGACCG
>JAFNGD010000080.1 GCA_017885365.1 Nitrospirota bacterium | reverse complement strand
CGAACTTCAGGAAGGTCTTGCTCCGCTCGAACCGGATCCACCATGCGTTCAGCATGAACTCCACGATGTCGGACAATCCCAGTTTCGTCTCCCCTCTTGTTCTATCGACGAACTCGACCGGCACCTCTCTCACCTTTGCGTGGTTCAGGATCGCTTCATGGAGAAGCGATATCTGGAACGCGTAGCCGCGGACCTTCAGCGCGTCGAGATCAATCTTCCCGATGACCGACGCGCGGATGGCCCGGAACCCTGCCGTGCAGTCCCTGACCCGGTACATCCCGGCCACATAGCGGGCGAACACGTTCCCCCACTTGGAGTTCATCCTTCGGAGAAAGCTCCAGTCGCCAGGTATCTTCCCGCCCGGTACGTACCTGCTGCCGATCACGAAATCCGCGCCGTTGTCCAGTCCCTCAATGAGCCGGTGCACGTCTTCCGGCTTATGGGAGAAGTCCGCGTCCATTTCCATTACCGCGTCGGCCTTCAGCTGCTCGATGGCATGCTTCATGCCGCGGATGTATGCAGCGCCAAGCCCTGCCTTCGTGCCGGTGATCAGGTGGAGGTTCTGCCAGGAGGGAGCTTCCGCCCTGACCGCATCCGCTGTGCCGTCGGGAGAATTGTCGTCCACAATCAGGATGTGCATGTCATGCGGGATGGCGCGGAATTCCTCCTGCAGCGCCCGGACCATCAGGACGATGTTCTCCCGCTCGTTATAGGTTGGAAGGATAATGACGATCTTCATGGTTCACCTGCAGATGTCAACGCCCGGCGATCTCGAGGAACAGGACACCGGGGAAGGTCTTTGACACGGATCGACGCGGTAGAACAGGGTGCGTGATGGTCCCTTCTTGCTGTTTTCGGATCCCCGTCTACGCAGCGGCAGGCCGGTCCTCGCCGGCCCGGTCCTTCCTCTCCGCGAAGAACGTCACGAGCAGATACACGGCAAAGCAGACCGCCATGAGCGGAGACAGCCAGCTGGTCCCGCCATCGGGCGTCAGTATGCGTTCGATCGCGCGGCCGCCCAAAATGGAAAGAGCTATGCAGCTGAGCACAATGCCCTCCCTGGGCCGCTGTTCAATGAGGAACGCCCCGGCGAGGAACGCGGCGATCGCGGGGCCGAGCATAGCGTAGGTATTGTTCTCGGTCCGCGGGCTGAACAGCATCAGGTAGACTACGGCCAGGGAGAACAGGTCGGCCGCCGAACGGACAGGGTCATGCCGACGCCGCGACAGCCAGCAGAGGACCAGCGTCCCGAAGGCAGCCGCGATCCGCAGGAGGGTCTGGACCTTTTCCGGTATCGTGATGCCCAGGACCTGCAGTGCATTGAACGGGGTTGTCCACCCCTTGTCGACGGCCCCCATATGAACGGCCTTGGTGAGGCTGCTCCAGAACGCCGCGTACTGATCCAGTACATACGCCGGATGCTGCGTCACGAAAGGCACCAATGCAGTTGCCAGCATCGCCAACGCAACGCGCCAGCTCAGGGGACGGTCGATCGCCATAAGAAGCAGCGCGAGTACGATCATCAGGGGCTTCACGGAAATACCAAGCGACAGCCACAGCGACGCCCACCACCAGCGCTGATCCGCCGCCGCGACGACCGCCAGTAGCATCAAGCCCGTCAGCGCCAGCGTCGCCTGTCCATTGCGTGCGCAATCCCATGCCAGGGGAAGGGAGACCAGCGTCATGAGCGGGAACAGCTCTTTTCCTGACCGGCGGCGCGCAAGTCCCGCGAACTGGAAGATGCCCAGGGCGAACACCCCGATGTTGACGAAGCGCCAGACTACTTCGCCCGCGACCACGGGCAACAGCGAGAAGGGAATGAACAGGATTGCCGCCTGCGGCAGGTAGACGAATCCCCCTACGCCGGGGTGGGCGAAGATGGTCTTGCCGGCCATCCAGTACACCGCGCCCTCCCGGTAGGCCGGTACGACCGTCCGGCCGCTCCCGGAAGCGATGATGACCGCTGTTGCCGCGGCCAGGATGGCCCAGCCGATCCACGCAATCCTCACGGCCCGTCCATCCTGGAAAGACAAATCTGCACCTCCGCTATCGTTTGGAACTCCGCCGTAGTCCGGAGCACGGCCAGCAACCGGCCTGTTTCCCGCAAGCGGTCCGGACCTTGCTACCGTTCACGGGCGCTGGCACCTTGTCCGCTGGTCGACCCGACTTTATCAGAGTTATGCATCCCTTTCAAGACAAATCAGGGTTACACCATTGCCCCTGTCGAGGAGGNNTACTTGCCCTTCAGCTTCTGGATCTCCCCACGGATGTCCGCGGCATTGGGCGCGTTCGGGGCAAGCTCGAGGTACTTCTCGAACGACTTGAGCGCTTCCGCCTTCCGGCCCAGGTCATAGGCGTACACGACGCCGGCGTTCATCTGGGCCATGGGATGCCTCGGGTCGATCTTGCTTGCCTTCTTGTATTCCTCGATGGCCTTCTCCGGCTGGCCCACCCCGCGATAGCACGTCCCCATGTCGACAAGCACGTCCACGTTCTTCGGGTCAAGGTCCAGTGCCCGTTGATAGGAGATGATCGCCTCGGCGAAGCGCTGGGCGTCCATCTGGGCGTTCCCCAGGGCGATCCAGGCGTTCGCGTTCCCGGCATTCGCTTTTGCGATGGCCTCGAGCTGCTGGATCTCCGCAGGATTCTTGACCATGGCAGGTGGGGCCACCACCTGGTTCTGCCCGGCCTGACCCTGGCCCCACTGCGCCTGCTGTTGTTGCTTGCAGCCGGCAAGTGCCACGGCAACGAGCACAACAAAGACAACAATTGCGATCCCTTTCCTCTTCATGCGATATGCCCTCCATGGGGGGACAGCCGGGGCCCGACCATTGGCCATCGGGCCGGCAGCCATCCCGGTATAGTTGAATCCGGGAACGAGCGCATTCCCCGTAGCTTGCTGCGGGGTCAGCGAGCGATCAGAATAACGATACTTC
>JAFNGD010000079.1 GCA_017885365.1 Nitrospirota bacterium | reverse complement strand
GAGCAGGAAAACCCCGAGCTCATCAACATGACGCGGCGGTTCAAGATCAGCGTTGCGCTGTCGCTCCCACTGGTCTATATCGCCATGGGCGGTTTAATCCCTGCGATTGCGCCCGAGAAGTTCATCCCCATGGGGCTGCTGAAGTGGCTGGAACTGATCCTTGCAACACCTGTAGTGCTCTGGGGCGGGTGGCCTTTTTTCGTGCGCGGGTGGCAGTCGATCATAACCTGGAACCCCAACATGTTCACCCTGATCGGCCTCGGCACGGGCGTGGCATATTCCTACAGCATCGTGGCGGCGCTCTTCCCCTCTATTTTCCCCGCGTCGTTTCGCGGTATGGGCGGAGAGGTGGGTACCTATTTTGAGGCAGCTGCCGTCATCGTGACCCTCGTTCTGCTGGGACAGGTGCTGGAACTCCGGGCACGGAGCAAGACGGGAGCTGCCATCAAAGCTTTGCTCGGGCTTGCGCCGAAAACCGCACGTCGTGTAAAAGGCGAAACGGAGGAGGATGTCCCGCTGGATCAGGTGCATACCGGCGACCTCCTGCGTGTGCGGCCCGGTGAAAAGGTCCCCGTGGATGGCACCGTAGTAGAGGGAGCCAGCAGCGTAGACGAATCCATGATCACCGGCGAACCGATCCCCGTGGAAAAACATGCAGGCGACCGCGTTGTCGGCGCCACCGTTAATGGGACAGGCTCGCTTATCATGAAGGCCGAGAAGGTGGGCTCGGAGACCCTTCTGGCGCAGATCGTGCACATGGTGGGCGAGGCCCAGCGGAGCCGGGCGCCGATCCAGAAACTGGCGGACATCATCGCCGGATATTTCGTGCAGATCGTAGTCTCGATCGCGGTCATAACCTTCATCGTCTGGGCCTGGTTTGGGCCCGAGCCCCGCTTTGTCTATGCTCTCGTGAATGCAGTCGCGGTGCTGATTATCGCCTGCCCCTGCGCCCTGGGGCTCGCGACGCCCGTGTCCATCATGGTCGCCATGGGCAAAGGCGCCGGCGGCGGCGTGCTGTTCAAGAACGCCGAAGCCATCGAGCTGATGAGAAAAGTGGACACCCTCGTGGTGGACAAGACGGGCACGCTCACGGTGGGGAAGCCGAAATTGAATGCTGTGGTAGCGAATGACGGATACGACGAGAAGTCGATACTCCTGTACGCTTCGAGCATTGAGCGGGGCAGCGAGCACCCGCTTGCGGCGGCCATCGTGGCCGGAGCCCAGGGAAAGAGCGTCACCCCGAAGAATGCTGAGTCCTTCCAATCCAGGACAGGCAAAGGAGTAACGGGTAACGTGGACGGTCACACCATTGCGCTCGGCAACCGCGCGCTTCTCGATGAGCTGCGTATCGATCCCGGAGGTTTGACGGCAAAGGCCGAGGATATGCGGAAAGACGGCCAGACCGTGATGTTCGTCGCCGTGGACGGAAAAGCAGCGGGGTTGCTGGGCGTGGCTGATCCGATAAAGGAAACAACGCTCGAAGCAATTAAAGCTCTTCACGACGACGGCATCCGTGTCGTGATGCTCACGGGTGACAACAAGACCACTGCCGAGACGGTCGCGAAAAAGCTGGGCATAGACGACGTGGTCGCGGAAGTCCTTCCGGGCCAGAAGGCTGAGGCCGTGAAACGTCTTCAGAGCGAAGGCCGCTTTGTTGCCATGGCAGGCGACGGGATCAACGACGCACCCGCGCTCGCTCAGGCACAGGTGGGCATCGCCATGGGGACCGGCACCGACGTGGCCATGCAGAGCGCCGGAGTGACGCTGGTGAAAGGCGACCTTCGCGGAATTCTGCGTGCGCGGCTCCTTTCCCGGGCAACGATGAAGAACATCAAACAGAACCTGTTCTTCGCCTTCGTTTACAACTCCATCGGTATCCCCATAGCTGCGGGAGTGCTCTACCCTTTCTCCGGCATTCTGCTCAGCCCCATCTTCGCGGCAGCGGCCATGAGTTTCAGCTCCGTGTCGGTGATAGGGAACGCCCTTCGGCTCCGTAGGGCGAAGATATGAAGGGCATGAATCCAGGAGCGAGCGCATTCCCCGTAGCTTGCTGCGGGGTAAGCGAGCGATTAGAATAACGATAGTTCCTTGAGGATCGAAGATTCCCTGCAGCTTGCTGCAGGGAGCTTCAATCATCCCACATCCTGTTTCTCAGAAAAAAGGAGGACGTATGATTTCAAAGATTCTTGTAACGATAGACGGTTCGAAAGTAGCTCAAAAGGCGGCAAAATACGCGGTCGAGCTCGCGAAACAGACAGGCGCAACATTGACACTGCTAAGCGTCATCGATAAACGCTTTATCATCGAACAGGCGGTTTCCGCTTCCGCTTCGCCGACCCATTTAAAAGAGTCTGTCGAAGATTATCTGAAGCAGTCAGCGCAAGCAGCCACGGATGCTATAGTAAAGCTGTGTAAACAGAATGGCATTCAATGCAAAGCGGTGATAAGGACAGGGCACCCTGTGGAAGAAATTGTGAACGANNTGCTCGGCAGCGTTACGTACGGCGTCATGCACAAGGATACGAAGATCCCGGTGCTCATTGTAAGGCGATGAACTCTCTGCAGGGAATGTACCGCGATCTTTACATATACAACAGAAGATATGCCGTGCGAAAAGATCAGCACACCGAAGATGCGTGACGGGATGTCCTATGTCTCATGGCAAACGACATCGTACAAGATCATATCAGNNCGGAATTCCCCGCGAGCCTTTCCGGCTTTGTACCAGGCAATCAGGTCACCCTGTTGCAGAACGGAGAGGCCTATTTCCCAGCCCTCGAAGCGGCGTTCGACCGGGCAGCACAGGAGATCTATCTTGAAACGTATATCTATGAAAATGACGCCACCGGACAACGGATCGCGGAAGCGCTGAAGCGGGCCGCCATGCGCGGTGTAAACGTCCATGTGTTGATCGACGGCTACGGATCCCAGGACCTGCCGCGAAGCATGCTGGACAACCTGCGGGCGGGTGGTGTGAAAGCGATCGTGTATCGGCCCAAGATAACCCCCTGGACGTTTCGTCGCAGACGCCTGCGCCGGATGCATAGGAAAATAGCGGTCGTGGACCGGGAAGTAGCCTTTGTCGGTGGGATCAATATCATTGATGACCGGGAAACGACGGGCGATATGTCCCCTCGCTACGACTACGCAGTAGCCGTGGAAGGACCGCTGGTGGATGTGATCCGCCTTCCCGTCCAGCGCCTGTGGTCCATGATGGTGTGGAGTTATTTTCACAAAGGAATGCTCCGGAACAGGGTAGTGCCTGCTTCAACCTCCGCCAGGGGGCACATGAATGCGGCATTCCTGGTGCGGGACAATTTTCACCATCGCCGTGACATTGAAGCGGCATATATGCGGGCGATCGAGGGGGCAAAATCCGAGATCATTCTTGCCCATGCCTACTTTTTGCCGGGGCNNTTGCTGCTGCAGGGGAGGGTGGAATACGTTCTCCAGCATTATGCCACAAGGGCGCTCTACGGTACCCTTATTGACGGGGACATTGAAATATATGAATACCGCGCGAGCTTCCTGCACTCCAAGGTGGCGGTGATCGACGGGCATTGGGCAACGGTGGGGTCTTCGAATATCGATCCGTATAGCCTGCTGCTCTCGCGGGAAGCGAATGTGGTCGTTGACAACGAAGAGTTCGGGTCGACCCTGACGCACAGTCTGAAACAGGCCATGGAGACCGATGGTCAACGGATATTGAAGGACGACTGGAAACAACAGCCCGTTTATTTCCGGTTACTGAGCTGGGTCAGTTATGGTCTGGTGCGGATGATGATGGGGATCAGTGGGTATGCCCGCGAGATCGGCCGGGCCGGGAACAAGCGAACGCCCGCGAGGGAAGAATAACAGGTGCACCGTGCCATGAAGAAGCGCCAAAACATCTATGTGCTCCTCAGCCGATCCTTTGGCTTCCTGATCAGTGTATTGCGTGATTTCAGGCGCAATCAGGGCCTCTTGCTGGCCGGCGCCATCGCGTATTACACCCTGCTGTCGATTGTGCCCCTGTCGATCCTCGCCCTCATTGTTCTGTCACATTACATCGAGAAGGGCCTGTTATTGGAAACTTTGTCGACCTATATAGAAATGATGATACCGGGCTATGCTGCGGTATTGACTGAACAGGTAAGGGTATTTCTTGAGCACGGCAAGACGGTCGGGGGTTTTGTACTTCTCGTCATGCTTTTTTTCAGCTCCGTAGCTTTTACCGTGCTCGAAAGCGCCATGTCGGTGATCTTTTTTCATCGCTTCAGGGCCCAGCGCCGTCACTTTTTTCTGTCCGCCACTATTCCTTACGTATATATCCTGCTCTGTGGTCTGGGCATCCTGCTGGTGTCGTTCATTGCGGGCGCCATAGAGACCCATAGCGGCAGGCAGTTGGTCGTATTTGGATGGGGCTTTAGCCTTGAAGGTCCTTCCTTCTTCGCGCTGTATGTAATGGGAATCCTCGGGGAGATCCTGCTGCTGACCTCTTTCTATCTGGTCATGCCCGTGGGGCGCATCACCTTCCGGCATGCTTTGATGGGAGGAACGATCGCGACGGT
>JAFNGD010000078.1 GCA_017885365.1 Nitrospirota bacterium | reverse complement strand
TCGAGCCCATGGTCCCCGGTTTCCGGTACGTGCCGTTCAACGACGTCAAGGCCGTCGAGGACGCGGTCAATGACCGGACCTGCGCCATTCTCGTGGAACCGGTGCAGGGCGAAGGCGGCGTGAAGGTCCCCGCCCCGGGATATTTAAAGGCTCTCCGAAAGATCTGCGACGAGCACCAGCTGCTCCTCGTGCTGGACGAGATCCAGCCCGGCATGGGCCGGACCGGCAGGCTCTTCGCCTATGAGCATGAGGGAATCACGCCCGACGTCATGGCGGTCGCCAAGGGCCTCGGCTCGGGCATGCCCATCGGCGCGCTGCTGGCCACGGACAAGGCCAGCCAGGCGTTCGTCCCCGGCACACACGGGTCCACCTTCGGCGGCAACCCCCTGGCCTGCGCCGCGGGGCTGGCGTCGCTCGAAGCGCTGCTCGAGGACAACATCATCATCCAGAACGTCGAGGCGCTGGGAAGGCATTTCACGAACGGCCTGCAGTCGCTCCAGGCGAAATATCCCTTCATCAAGGACGTTCGGGGACAAGGCCTCCTCATCGGCATCGAGCTGGACTTCGACGGCAAGGAGATCGTTACCGAGTGCCTCAAACAGGGTTTCCTGATCAACTGCACCGTGAACACCGTGCTGCGGTTCATGCCCCCGCTCATCATCTCCGAAGAGGAGATCGACCAGCTCATCGACGCGCTGGACGGGATATTCAAGAAACGCTGATCCGTTCAAGAACGATCATTTTTACAAGGCGGCTTTCGTTGAGGCCGCCTATTCCTTTTCGTGAAGACGTGAACGACTGTCGAGCTTTTTACCGCAGAGAACGCAGAGGCAACGGCGAACGCAGAATAGTGGCAAGAGTATTTTCACCGCGAAGACGCAAAGAGCGCGAAGAAAATCCTGGTCTTGGTTTTTCAAGCAGGTAAACCTTTGCGACCTTCGCGCCTTGGCGGTTCAAAGGTTTATTTCGGCTTGTCCGGGTGAGGATATAATATGTTCGTATCCGTCATTCGCGACATTCGTCCCATTCGTGACATTTGTATTCAAGACTTTTTCAGGGAGAAGAAATGAAGAAAGACCTGCTGACCGTCCATGACCTCACCTCCGAGGAGATCGAACAGGTCCTCGAGCGCTCCGCCTGGCTCAAGAAGGCCCAGAAGGACGGCATCGTCCATCATCCGCTCAAGGGCAAGTCCCTCGGCATGATCTTCGAGAAGTCCTCAACGCGGACGCGGGTCTCCTTCGAAGTGGGAATGTACCAGTTGGGAGGCCAGGCCCTCTTCCTCTCCCCCGCAGATCTTCAGATGGGCCGGGGCGAGCCGGTCTCGGACACGGCAAAGACCCTGTCCCGGTACCTCGACGGTATCATGATCCGCACCTTCGCGCAGTCCATGGTGGAAGAGCTGGCACAACACGCCTCGATCCCGGTGATTAACGGGCTCACCGACCTGCACCATCCCTGCCAGGCGCTTGCCGACCTGTTCACGGTCCAGGAGCACCGGGGGGCGCTCAAAGGCCTCAGGTTCTGCTATATCGGCGACGGGAACAACATGGCCCATTCGCTCATCGAGGCATGCGTCAAAGTGGGGATGCACGTTTCCCTTGCCTGCCCTGCCGGTTATGCGCCCGATGCCGGGATCATGCGCGAGGCAAAGCAGGTGGCCAAGCAGACCGGCGCCGACCTGGGCCTGACCGATGACCCGAAAAAAGCAATCAAGGACGCCGATGTGGTCTACACCGACGTCTGGGCCAGCATGGGCCAGGAAAAGGAGCATGCCCTGCGCGTCAAGGCCTTCGCAGGCTACCAGGTGGACGAAAAGCTCATGAAGCTGGCTGATCCCAAAGCCCTCGTCATGCACTGCCTTCCCGCCCATCGCGGCGAGGAGATCAGCGCTGCGGTCATCGACGGCCCGCAGTCCGTGGTCTTCGACCAGGCCGAGAACCGCCTCCACACCCAGAAGGCGATCATGGAGCTGCTGATGGGATGAGCGGCCAATGACCAGCTGTCGTACGCGGTTCTCCGGCCCTTCACACCCTTCCCCGGCCATAATAATTTGAGAACAATAAATCTCAAATTTGAATATCACGCTGACAAGCCTCCTCGAATATGCTATAAAAAAACATATTCCTAGGAATCGTGAATCCAGGAGCGAGCGCAATCCCGCGGTTTCATGCGGGATGAGCAAGCGATTAGGATAACGACCAACCTTGCGGATCGAAGCTCTCTGCATCTCATCGGTGGAGAGCTTCAACACACGGGGAGGTGTGAGCATGAAACCATTGATCGGCATCACCATGAACCTCGAGGAGCAGGCGACGCGCGACCTGAACATTCTCGACCAGGACTATGGAAAGGCAATCCTGCAGGCGGGAGGCATCCCGGTCCCGGTCCTGGGGATCAAGAAGTCCATTCCCGACCTGATGCGGCAGCTCGATGGTCTCCTGTTCACCGGAGGCGATGACATCCACCCCCGTCTCTACAAGGAGCGGCCCCTCGCCGGAGCGAAGCTCAGGCTGACAACGGACAACCGCATGAAGTTCGAGCTCGAGCTCTTCAAGGCAGCGGTGAAGGCAAGGAAGCCGGTGCTCGCCGTCTGCTACGGAGCCCAACTCGTGAACGTGGCGCTGGGCGGGACGCTCTACCAGGACATCGCGCTCCAGGTCCCGAAGGCCATCAGGCACGGTTCCGCC
>JAFNGD010000077.1 GCA_017885365.1 Nitrospirota bacterium | reverse complement strand
GGCCTGGTCTCCGGACGGCAAACAGCTGGCCTTCATCGACAGGACCGTGACCATCATTGACGTGGACGGTGAAGCCGACGCAGCGAGGCGCATCGACATAAACGCACCCCGCTACCTGGCATGGGCCGACGACGGAACGCTCTCGGTCCTGTCCCGTGAGGGGGACCAGGATGTCCTCTTCCTGATCGATGCCGCCCGATCCGGCATCATCCGGAAGGCGCTCGACCGTCGGGCCGATGCCGTCTATCCGGTCGATCACCGCAGAGCGCTCCTGCTCTCGCTGGAGACCTCGCGGATGAGGATCGGGACGCAGGTCAACTGTGAGCTTTCCCTCCTCGACCTCCCCGGCGGGACCGCCGCGACCCTGCACACCTACAGCAGGATCATGCCGACGGCAGATTGGGAAGAGGACCTCCTGACCGCCTGGGTCCAGGCAGGCCTGAATCCCCTGGACGGCTCGTTCCTGGTCATGGAACACATCAAGCCGCCGGCCGTCGCGCCTTACTCGCGGGTGCAGGCCTTCGATCTCGCGTCCGGCGACCTGAAGGAGATCGGCAAACAGGACCGCAGGACCGTCTATGCCTCGGCTGCCTGGTCCCCCGATGGAAGGAAGATCGCGCTGACCGATCAGGTTGGCCGCCTTGAGGTCCGGGACCTTCAGGGAGGCGGACTCCTCGACATCCCCGCGCTGGGGCTCTATCCTGCCTGGCACCCCGCAGGGTCTCTGCTGGCGGTCGGTGGAACGCTCGTGAACGCGGCAACGCGGGAGAGGACAACGCTGGTCGAGAACAGCAGCAGGAGTTTCTCCCGATGGTCCCCGGACGGAACACGGCTTGCCCTTGTTGCAGGGGGAGAGCTCCTGCTCTTCCGGAACTTCGAGCGCCCATCCCTGCCCGACGCATCGCTCGACCGCGAGCTGAAAAAGAAGCTCGCCATGCTCCAGGAACTGCTGCGGGACAATCTGATAAGCCGGGATGAGTATCGGGAGCGACGGTCCCGGCTCCTGTCGGACAAGGAAGGCGGAACACGATGAAGGACCTGCTCTTCACGCTCCTGCTGCTGACCGTGCTCACGGTCCCGCGTCCCGGCCTCGCGGCGGACCCCTGCCTCGACTGCCATGCGCAGAAGACCCCGGGGGTGGTGGCATACTGGAAGGCGAGCGCCCATGCCGGCAAAAAGGTGGGCTGTGTTGACTGCCATGGTCCGGATGTGGATGCCAACCACGCGCGCAGGGTGTCCGNNGCAGCAGCGGAGCTGCGCGTTCTGTCACGATCCGGAGACCTCCGTGCCGCGGGTGGGCACGGAATGCGCGATGTTCCTCGCCCAAAGCCCGGAGATGCAGCGCCAGGGCTGCACCACCTGCCACCGGGTCGAGGTCTCCTGCGATGCCTGCCACACCCGCCACGGAACCAGTCTCGCCGTTGCCCGGGATCCGGGGACCTGCGGCGTCTGCCACATGGGCCCCGATCATCCCCAGCTCGAGATGTGGGAGACCTCGATGCACGGCGTCCTGTACAAGCAGGCCGGTGCAGCGGCCGCCCCTTCCTGCGTGACCTGCCATATGGCGAGCGGGTCCCATGATGTGAGCAGGGGCATCAGCTCCCCCCTCTCCCGGGGGCAAACCACGGTACGCCGGCGTGAGCGGGAGAGCATGCTTGACCTCTGCTCGGCGTGCCACACGCGGGAATTCTCGGCCCGCACGCTCGCCGACGGCGACCGCATCGCCGAGCAGTCGGCGCAGGCGGTCGCTGAGGCACAGGGCATCGTCACGGCGCTCCAGCGGGACGGTCTCCTCGTTCCGTCGCCGTCGGAGCGGCCTCCCCATCCCCTGTTCGGTGCGAACTTCGTCATCGGGCCGCATATGCTCTACGAGAACCTCTCCTCCCTTGAGAGCAAGTTCTTCCAGTTGAAGCAGTTCTACGCCCCCATCGCGTACAAGGGCGCGTTCCACCAGAATCCCGACTATGCCCACTGGTTCGGGAACGCCCCGATGAAGCTCGCCCTCTCGGAGATCAAGAGCGAGGCTGCGCTGCTGCGCCAGGTACAGGTCCTGAAAAAACGCATCGACAACCTGTCCGCTGCTCCCGGCGCGGGCGGAGGAGAGTTTGAGGACGTGAAGCGGCAGCTGAGAATGCTCGAGGAAAAACGGCTCAAGGGAGAGATCGGCGTGCAGGAGCATGACCGGTTGAAGAAAAAGCTTCTCGACGAAAAGGGCTTGTAAGACGGGAGTGGCTCTTGAGGGTGAAAGGCTGATCCTTTCCCCGGCCCAAAACAGATCGTGCGCACCTTGTCGGCGCGCACGATGACTTTCCTTATAATACATCCCAAGACTATCAACATCATCTTCTGAACGCACCCTTCGCCCTGCTAATTCGTCCGCTCAAGCTTCTGTAAATACGCCCGAATCCTCTTGGCATTCGCGCCCACGTCGCTCTTGCCCACCCGGGAAAGCGAACGGACGTCGATCCGGCTCCCGTCCGGCTCCGGCGTGATACGGATCACCACATCATCCTTGAACCCGAACCAGAAGGTGGTGTC
>JAFNGD010000076.1 GCA_017885365.1 Nitrospirota bacterium | reverse complement strand
GCAGCTGCGCTTCCAGCGCCGCCCTCTCCTTCTCGGCGCGCTTCCGGTCGGTGATGTCCCGCACCACATGGATCAGGCCCTCCATCTTCCCGCCCGGCTCATTGCGCGGGATGGCGCGGATCTCGAGGTGCCTGCCGAGGTGCGGTTCGTACATCTCATGGACGCTCGGTTCCCCCGATAGGAAGCTCCGGCAGCTGGGGCAGTTCTCGGGCGGATGGTCGGCGCCGTGGTACAGTTCGTAGCATTTCGCCTTCCCCATCTCGACCCAGGGAAGGCCGAGGATCCGGGCGGCGGACTTGTTGGAACGGATGACATTGAAGTTCTCGTCGTGGATCGTGATCATGTCGGTGATGGTGTCAAAGGTGTTCTCCCAGTCCCGCTTTGCCTGGGAGATGGCGCTCTCGATCTTCCTGCGCGCGGTAATGTCCTGGACCATGGACAGCGCGCCGGTGACCGTGCCGTCGGCGGACCGGAGCGGCGTATTGTACCAGCTGCAGAAGATCCTCCTGCCATCGCGGGTCACGTTCTCGTTCTCGCTGTGCGCGGTCGTGTCCCCCTTGAGGAGCCGCTGCCACACGCCCGCCACATGGTCGCGGGCCTCCGGCGGCACGATCAGGTCCTCGGCGTGTTTGCCGATGGCCTCGTGCGCCGAATAGCCGAAGATCGTCTCCGCCGCGGGGTTCCAGAGCTCGACGTTGAACTCCCGGTTCCAGAAGATGAACCCCAGCGGCATCCGGTCGATGAGGAGCTGGAGCCGCTCGCGGCTCCGGCGCACCTCCTCCTCCGTCCGTTTCCGTTCCGTAATGTCCGTGATGATGCCCCGCAGGCCTGCGGGCTTGCCGTCCCGGATGACCAGGGACGAGGTGATGAGGATGGGGAACCTCGTGCCGTCCTTGCGGATCGCCTGGTACTCGTTCGAGCCTGTCCGTTCGCCCCGGAAGATTTTCTGGATAACGTCGAGCGCCCGCTCACGTTCGTCAGACGCGATCATATGCAGGGCGTGCAGGCCGCCGGCCAGGTCTTCGGAACCGTAGCCGAACCTTTCCAGGGCGCTGCGGTTCACGAACGTCAGGACGCCGTGCACGTTCGTTTCGAAGACCGGCTGGGGCAGGAGGTCGGCCAGCTCACGGAACCGCGCTTCGCTTTCCCGGAGCTGGTTCAGCCACCGGACCTGCTGCTCATCGGCAAGTTTGCGCTGGGACACGTCATGGAAGATCCCCATGATGAATTTCCTGCCGCCGCTCTCGAAGAGGTTGGAGCTGATGTCGACCCAGACGCGACTCCCGTCCTTCCGGCAGACGACACTGTCATTGAACATCCCCATCCGCTGCTGATCGTTCATCGAGCTGAACCGTTTGCGGTACTCCTCGGCCTGTTCCGGCGGGTGGAGCCTGACCTGGTGCATGCCGATGATCTCGTCCCGGGTCATCCCCAGGAGCTCACAGGCCTTCACGTTGCAGTCCGTCAGGACGCCGGTACTGACATCGGCGATGAAGATGGCATCGTTGGCGCTCTCGAAGAGTCCCCGGTACTTCTGCTCCGACTCCGACAGGGCGTCGAGCATCCGCTTCCGTTCGGTGATGTCCTCGGAAACGCTGACCAGCCCGAGCGGCGTCCCGCGCATATCGCGCACCGGCACCGAGCTGATGGTCACGGGGAATACCGTGCCGTCACGCCGGAGGTTCTGCGCTTCGCGCGTGAAGGGATTGCTCCCGATGAGGTTCCGTGCGATAAGCTCCCGGAGGGTCGGCCCGCTCCGCCGCAGCGGCGGCGCGAGCAGTCGCGCGTCCCGCCCGAGCAGCTCATCCACGGTATACCCGTGCATTTTCGCCTCGGCGGCGTTCATGAAGATGACCTTGCCGTCCAGGTCGGTGATGGTGATCCCCTGCGGCAGGGACTGCACGGTGGTCCGGAAGAGCCGGAGCCCGTCCTCCATCCGCCTGCGGCCCGTAATGTCCTCGGCGACCGCGATAAGATACAGGGCCTTGCCTGCCGCGCTTCGCACCGGGGACAGGGTCAGGCTGATCCAGACCGGGAACCCGTCCTTCCTGACGGCGCGCATTTCGAGAGAGCTGGTCTGGACGCCGCCCGTCAGGACCTGCTGCATGCCGGTCTGCACATCGGCAATGTCCTCGGCGTGGGTGATGTCGAGGAAGGACCGGGCAAGCAGTTCATTCCGGGGATGGCCGATGATCTCGCAGAGCGTCACGTTGGCGCGGAGCCAGCGGCCGCGCGGCGAAAGATGCCCGATGCCGACGGAGGCGAGGTCGAAGGTCTCCTGGAACAGCGTATCCATCTCCCGCAGGGCCGCGTCGGTCTTCGGCGGCCGGGCCGGCTTCTTCGCGGGCGCAGATGCCGACGGCCCTCGCTTCCGCGTAACTTTTTTTGATTTATCTTTGACGCTCATGAAGATCCTGAACACGACAAACCGGAACCAAAAGGCGTCTTCCGCGAAGTCGCCAAGCTCGCAAAGAAAAGCAACTCCTCCGGTATAAAAATCAGAACTTAAAGATCTCTTTGCGGCCTTTGCGGCTTTGCGAGAAAATATCTTGCCGTTTTGAGAAGAATTTGACGTACCGGGTGGAAGCGGCAGCGGTGAAATCACTGGTGGAACGAGATGACCTATTTCCGGTAATGCAGCTCATACCGGAGCGGTAAGCTACCGGCAAGCAGCCGGGCCGCTTCCTCGATGCGCTTGTGCTCCTTCGGTGTATGGGTGATCCCCCGGAGGACCAGGCCGTCTCCGTCAGGCAGGACGTCGAAGACCGGGATGAAGAACGCGGGGTCCGTGGCAATGCCGGCCTTTACCCTGGCAGCGGCAACGCGAAGCCGAAGGGCAGCCTGCGCCTCCTCCGTAACGGCGCGATGCGCAAGGGCCTCAATGATGACCTTCACCTCGAGGTCAACGGACTGTCCAGCAACGGAGAAGACATAGTCGTACTCTGCCGGGTCGTCCCACCGGCCGCCGTAGATCGCATGAAGGAAACGGGACCGCTCGCTGTCCGTTTTTTCGCAAAGCCAGCGCGCCGT
>JAFNGD010000075.1 GCA_017885365.1 Nitrospirota bacterium | reverse complement strand
GTATAGGCTTCCGCCCACCAGCCGTCCAATTCCGAACAATTGAGGCCTCCATTGACAAGCACCTTCATACCGCTCGTCCCGCAGGCTTCCCAGGGCCGTCGCGGCGTATTGATCCAGACATCCACTCCCTGCACCAGTTGCCCTGTCAGGAACATGTCGTAGTCGCTCAGAAAGACCACGTGGTTGCGCGCCTCGTTCCGTCGGATAAAAAGGGACCATTCCTGGATCAGGTCCTGCCCTGCCTGGTCCGCCGGATGGGCCTTGCCGGCAAGGATGAGCTGCACCGGGCGCTGAGTATCGGTGAGGATGTGAAGGAGCCTCTCAGGATCGTGGAGCAGCAGGTTCGGTCTCTTGTAGGAGGCAAAACGGCGTGCGATGCACAGCGTCAAGGTATTGACGTCAAAAATACTTTTTGCACCTTCGACTTCTTCGGGTGATGCGCCCTCGGCTTCCCGTTGTCGGAAAAGCCGGCCGCGCATATATTCGATCAAAGACGCGCGGGCAGAAGCGCGGCACTCCCAGAGCCTCGAGTCGGGAAGCCTGCGCATGTCCTCTTCCAGGTTTTCCAGAGTTCCCTGCCAGCGGTCCTTTCCGCATGCGTCTGTCCAGAGAGCGTCGGTCTCTTCCGAATCCCAGCTTGACATATGNNCCCCATTGACCGCCCCGCTCCCTCGCACGGCAAGGTAAGCCATATTGAAGGGTTCAGAAGGGTCGTTCGGGTCTTGGCGGCCGAGCGCCATGAGATCGTGGAGAGAGATGCCGAGCTTGTTCCGGGCATACGAACCGAGGTATTGATCGATAAGGACAGGAGCGAAACGGTCAAAGCCGACGGCCACCGCAGTGTGCGTGGTAAAGAGGTTGCCCGCCCGCGTGACGGCCAGCGCGACTTCGAAGGGCTGCCCGGTCTCTCCCATAAAGGTTCGGGCGCGTTCCAATACGGCGAAAGCGGCATGCCCTTCATTCAGATGGCAGACCTCGGGCTTGATGCCGAGTGCGGTGAGCAGCCGCCATCCGCCGATCCCGAGCACCAGCTCTTGATTGAGACGCAGCTCCGGGCTGCCTCCGTACAGCTCGCTGGTGATCCCTCGACGGGTTGGGAAGTTCGCCGCGTCATTACTGTCAAGCAGGTACAGTTTCACCCGGCCGACCTGGACTTGCCAGGCGCGCAGCCATACCGAGTAGCCGGGCAACTCGATCTCCAGCCGCAGCCAATCCCCGTTCGGTCCGCGCAGAGGGGTGATCGGCAATTGGCCGGGATCGTTGTAGGGAAAAAGGGCCTGCTGCGCCCCGTTTTTATCTATCACCTGGCGAAAATATCCTTGCTGGTAGAGCAACCCTACGCCGATGACCGGAACGCCCAGATCACTGGCCGATTTGAGCTGATCGCCGGCCACATTTCCGAGTCCGCCCGAGTAGATCGGGAGAGCTTCACTCAACATGAATTCCATACTGAAATAGGCGACAGCGGTGAGCGGCGTCTGCGAATGATATTGCTGAAACCATGCGGGCGACTCTGCTTTGCGGCGCCTGGCCCGCAAGAGGTCATCAACCTTCTTGCGGAAGGCGGGATCAGCTAATGCACGACGGAGTTGGTCCCTCGAGACCGTTTGCAGGACGACCCAGGGGTTGGAGGTAACCTCCCAGAGTGCGGGATCAAGCTGCCTCCACACTTCGTCGGCGGAATGGTTCCAATACCAGTGCATATCCAGCGCCAGCTCAGCAAGGGTATCGATCCCCTCGACGTCCGTAGGCAATAGACTATAATACGGCTTACAGATACGTGTTTGTTTGTTCATGGTTGCTCCTTCAGTTTTAGCCGGGACGGGATCCCTGGCTGCTGCTGGCGCGTGAATGAGCGTTCATGATTTTATCTTCATTTTTTTAAGGATGTCATACGCAGCTACTGCAGACGATTCCGGCGCAGCGCTGGATTCTAAAGCCTTTAAGAGCGTTGTGAGCAAATCGTTGAATCCTTCCTCTTTCTGGTTCACCAGAACATGGTGCGCCCCCTTGCGCAATTCTACAGAATCCGCCTCACTTTTGATCAATGCCTGCAATAATGCCGGCCAGGCGGCCTTTTTGTACGGTATCAATGCGTCTGCAGCCAACCATGCCACGTCATGGCTGCTGTCTTCGAGTGCTTTCACCAACGATGGTATTGCTCTGGTATCGCTGATGCTTCCGAGCGCTTTGGCTGCTTCCCAGCGAACTTGATCCAGCCTGGAATTCTGCAATGCCTGGGTGAGGGAAGGGGCAGCGGGTTTACCCAATGCCACCAACGCTTCCCTTGCGTTCTGGCGTATCACGCCGTCCTTGCTTGCCAGCATGTCCATCAAGGTTTTAATGTTTGTGCCTGTCCCTTTTTGCTCGTTCATGCTATTCCCTCCGAATTTATTTTGTTTGCAAGCCCTGACAGCCGTGTCGCCGCAGCCAAAGCATCGTTGACGATCGCCTGAGCTTCCTCCAGGATGCGGCGCAGATGATCCGCTCCACGAAAGCTCTCCGCATAGATTTTGTAGATGTCTTCGGTGCCGGACGGACGCGCCGCAAACCATCCGCTTTCTGCCGTCAACTTCAACCCGCCGATGGGAGCGCCG
>JAFNGD010000074.1 GCA_017885365.1 Nitrospirota bacterium | reverse complement strand
TGGAGAACCGCTTCGTGCCCGCCCGTTTCAAGGACGGCTACGGTCCGGTGGGCGCCTGGTTCCTGTTCTTCAAGGCCAAGGCGACCAACTCCCTCGGCGAGGACTATTGCGCCAATCCCGAGGCCCTGGCGGAAGCCAAGGCGAAGTACGGCAAGTATGTCGACAACCTCGGCACGGCCATCCGCAACCACCTGATGATGCGCGACATGAAGCTCGGCAAAGGCCCGATCCTCATGAGGACCGATGAGGCAATGGCGGCCATCAACAAGACCTTCATGGAGAAGCTGGGCGAGAAGGAAGGCGCCAAGAAGGTGAAGCACCTGGTTGCCGAGGCATGGGAAGACTTCCTCGACATGGCCATCGGCCAGGCCGGCCTCTGGGCGTCCAAGAACGTTGAGCCGGACAAGGTCCCGTCCGAGATCATGCCGACCGAGCCCTATCTCCTGGGTTCGCATGCCGGTTGCGCGGGCTTCTGGTGCTGCGGTCCCGATGACCTCGGCGCGCCGGAAGAGTGGAACAAGAAGTGGCCGGCGGGCAACTACAACCGCCAGTCGACCGTGAAGGGCCTCTTCATGTGCGGCGACATCTGCGGCGCCTCGGGCCACAAGTTCTCGTCCGGATCGCACGCGGAAGGCCGTATCGCTGCAAAGAGCGCGATCGCGTTCATGCTCGACAACCCGAACTACACCCCGACGATCAAGGAGACCGAGGACCATCTGGCCGCCGAGCTCTACCTGCCCTTCGAGGTGTACGAGAAGTACAAGACCTACACCACGGCTCCGGAGATCAACCCGAACTACATCAAGCCGAAGATGCTCCAGACCCGCCTGCAGAAGATCGCCGACGAGTACTTTGGCGGCATCTCGACCTGGTACATGACCTCCAAGACCATGCTCGAGGAAGGCCTCCGTCTCCTCCAGATGCTGAAGGAAGACACCTCCAAGATNNTGATGCGCTGCTGGGAGAACTATCATCGCATCCTGTCCGTGGAGGCCCATGCCCGCCACATCCTGTTCCGGGAAGAGTCACGGTATCCTGGCTACTACTATCGCGGTGACTTCGACCTGGTGGACGACAAGAACTGGAAGTGCTTCGTCAACTCCAATTACGACCTGGAGAAGGACGCCTGGACGGTCAAGAAGGTGCCGTACGCACAGCTCGTTGAGGACGCAGCTCCTGTAAAACATTAATACCACTCACACCTCCGGGGAGGGTTTCCCTCCCCGGAGTTTCTTTCGTCTGTTGAAGATCGGAAAGTGCACATGGTAGGGCGATGGAAAGCGAGCGATGCTCGCTTCTTTTTTACATCTCGAGATCTGCAATTTCCAATCTCCAGCTCAGTGACAATTTTTTCATGATCGTCGGTCTTACTGCCTTGAAGGAGGATCAGGTACCATGGCGGAAAATACAGTGTTGGTCGTCGGCGGGGGCTTCAGCGGACTCACGGCGGCGGTGGAAGCCGCGGAAGCGGGCTCCAACGTCATCATCGTTGAGAAGAACCCCTATCTCGGCGGCCGGGTAACACAGCTGAACAAGTACTTCTGGAAGATGTGCCCCCCGAACTGCGGCCTTGAGATCCAGTACAAGCGGATCAAGAACAACGGCCAGGTCAAGATCTACACGATGGCCGAAGTGGAGAAGATCTCCGGCACCGAAGGTCATTTCGAGGTTTCCATCAGGATTCAGCCGCGGTTCGTCAACGAGAAGTGCACGGGCTGCAACAAGTGCACCGAGGCGTGCCCCGAAGAGCGGTCGAACGACTTCGACTTCGGCATGTCCAAGACCAAGGTGGCCTATCTGCCTCACAACCAGGCGTTCCCGCTGCAGTACGTCATTGACGGCAAGGCCTGCAAGGGCGCTTCCTGCGCCAAGTGCGTCGAGGCCTGCAAGTACGACGCGATCCACCTCGACATGAAGGCCGAGACCATCACCGTGAAGGCCGGCGCCGTGGTCATGGCCACGGGCTGGAATCCTTATGACGCGACCAAGATGGACAACCTCGCGTTCGGCAAGGTCCAGAACGTCATCACGAACATGATGATGGAGCGGATCGCCGCACCGAACGGCCCCACGGCAGGCAAGATCGTGCGTCCTTCCGACGGCAAGGAAGTGAAGAACATCGCCTTCGTGCAGTGCGCGGGCTCGCGCGACGAGAACCACCTGGCCCATTGCTCCTATATCTGCTGCCTGGCCTCGCTGAAGCAGGCCTCGTATGTCCGTGAGCTCTACGGGGATTCGAAGGCAAAGATCTTCTATATCGATATCCGCACCCCCGGCCTCTATGAGAACCGGTTCTATACCAAGCTCAAGGCCGATGCGAACGTATCGTTCCTCAAGGGCAAGGTCGCGAAGATCGAGCAGGGCGAGAACGGAGACGTGAAGGTGACGGCCGAGGACATCCATGGCGGCGGCAAGATCACGGAGACCTTCGATATGGTCGTGCTGGCCACGGGCATGGAGCCCACGGCGCGGTCGCTCACGGGCGCGGGTGTTGCGGTCACCGATGACGGGTTCATCGACCAG
Organism: Nitrospirota bacterium; assembly: GCA_017885365.1. The sequence continues at coordinate 1,465 of JAFNGD010000074.1, read as the reverse complement.
ACGACCCTCCCCAAGGGCATCTATGCAACGGGAACGCTCAAGACCCCCGTGGACGTTGCGCGGTCAGCGCAGGACGCGACGGGTGTGGTGATGAAGAGCATCCAGAGCTTGAGGAGGAACTAGGGATGGAGAAGAAGATCTGCGTATATATCTGTAAGGGATGCGGCATTGCCGACGCCATCGATATCGCGAAGCTTGAGGGCGTTGCCAAGAAGGTGCCGCTGTCCAGGACCCATGACACCCTCTGCAGCCCCGCGGGCGTGCAGATGATCAAGGACGACATGGCCAAGGAAGGCGTGAACGCCATAGTCATTGCCGCCTGCTCGGCGCGCGCCAAGGCAGCCGAGTTCTCCTTCCCTGGTTCGATCGTCGAGCGGGTGAACCTCCGCGAGTTCGTTGCCTGGGCCCTGGAGCCGAAATCGTCCGAAGCCTATGACGCGGCCTACGACTACCTGAACATGGGCATCGTGCGGGTCCAGAAGTCGGATTTCGCCGTTCCGAACATCCTCCCCGACCTGAACAGCACCATCCTCGTGATCGGCGGCGGCATCGCCGGCATGACCGCGGCCCTGTCCGCCGCGGGCGCGGGCCAGAAGGTCGTGCTCGTGGAGAAGGCCGCCCAGCTCGGCGGTTTCGTGAACAAGCTCTACAAGAAGATCCCCACGGGCTCCTACATCAACAAGCCGTTGATCGTTGATACGGACATCGCAAAGACCGTTGCGGAAGTAGAGGGTCATGCGAACATCAAGGTCTATAAGTCCACGACGGTCGCCAAGACCGACGGACAGCCTGGCCTGTACGACGTGACGCTCTCGAACGGCGAGACCATGAAGATCGGCGCCATCGTGATGGCCACGGGCTGGAATCCTTACGACGCGAACAAGCTCGACTACCTTGGCTACGGCAAGCTCAAGAACGTGGTCACCAACTTCGAGCTCGAAGAGATCGCGAAGAAGAACAACGGCAAGCTCCTGCGCCCCTCCGACGGCAAGGAGGCCCTCAAGGTGGCCTTCGTGCAGTGCGCGGGCCAGCGCGATCCGAACCACCTGCCCTACTGCTCGTCCATGTGCTGCGCCACATCGCTCAAACAGTCGCAGTACGTGCGCCAGAACCCGAACGCCCTCGCGATGATCTTCTACAAGGACATCCGTACGCCGGGCAGGACCGAGCTTTACTACAAGGAAGCCCAGAACAACCCGGGCGTGATGCTNNTGTTCGTCGAGATGGAGAACACCCTCTTCGGCACCAAGACCGGCGAGAAGGTGAAGGTGGAGGCGGACCTCGTGGTCCTTGCCACGGGCATGGTCCCGACGACGCGCTGGCCGCAGGAGTACGCAGACGGCCTGACCAACGCGGCTGCGGGCGGCGATGAGGCCAAGAAGAACTATCTGGAACAGACGCCCAAGCCGGACTACATCCTGAACCTCGGCTACCGCCAGGGACCGGAGCTCCCGACCCTCGAAGG
>JAFNGD010000073.1 GCA_017885365.1 Nitrospirota bacterium | reverse complement strand
GCTCCGGACAGCTCCGGCGATCCGGTGGGCCTCTGCCGCGATCTCTTGATTAAAGACCACCTGCGTTATGCCCTCACGGTCGCGAAGGTCCACAAAGATGAGCCCGCCATGGTCGCGCCGGGTATGGACCCAGCCCATCAAGGTGACCTGCCGGCCCAATTCCCGCTTGTTCAGTTCTCCGCAGGTATGTGTTTTTTTGCTGTATTTCACGTTTCACCGCTCCAATTATACGTAGTAAAAACAGGTGGGATAATATCACCCCACCCACGCCAAAGTCAAGGGCAATCAGGCTGTTTTTCAATATGTTAGAGAGAAGAATCCACCACGGAGACACGGAGTCACGGAGGACAGCAAAGAAAGATCAGGATGAAGCATAGTGGAATCAGAACATCTTCTGAGGTGTCTTAATCCCTAACACTGCTTTCTTGTTGGTATGCTTATCATTTCTCAGTGTCTCCGTGCCTCCGTGGTGATTATTCATCTCTGATGGGAGGCTACTTTCCTGCCGCCTTCGACTTGATCCTGCGGATCACCGCCGCGGACCGCATGCCGGCCACGGCTCCTTCGCCGGCGGCCGTAACGATCTGCATGCCGCCGCAGGTGCAGTCGCCCGCGGCGAACACGCCGTCGAGGTTCATCTTCTGGTTGCGGTCGGTAAGCAGGCAGCCGCGGTCGTCGGCCCGGCCGCCGGAGCTGATGATGAGGTCTGAGATCGGCGTCGATCCCATGGCGATGAACACGCCCTCGAGCGGAAGGACCTGCTCGGCCCCGCCCGACGCTATCTTGAGTCCCGTCACGAGCTCGTCACCCACGATCTCCTTGACCTCCGTGACCGGCAGCATCTCGATGTTGGCCTTGGCCTTGAGGCGCGCCATGACCGCGTCGACGATCTCGGGCTGCTTGTGCGGCACGAAGGTGACCTTCTCCGCCAGTTCGGCGAGGTGCAGCGCCTCGTCAGCGGCCTCGTTGTCCGCGCCGACCACGGCGACCTTCCGGCCCTTGAAGAAGTTCCCGTCGCAGGTGGCGCAGTAGGAGACCCCTTTGCCGAGGAACTCCTTGGCGCCGGGGACCTTGAGCTTCTTGCGCGCCACGCCGACGGCGATGATCACCACGTGCCCTTCGTAGACCTCGTCGCGGGTCCGCACACGCTTGAGCTCCCCTTTCAGGTCCATCTCCACCACTTCGACGGGATAGACGATCTCGGCGCCGAACTTCTCGGCCTGCTTCTGCATGACCGCAGTCAGGTCGAACCCGCTGATCTCCTCGTAGCCGGGATAGTTCTCGATCTCGGCGATCTTCGCCGTGTAGCCGCCGGGAAACTCCTTTTCCAGGATGACGCACTTCTGCCCCGCCCTGCCGAGGTAGAGCGCGGCCGTCAGGCCCGCAGGGCCGGAGCCGATGATGATCGCGTCATAGGTTTTTGCCATGGCTGGTTCCTCCTGAATAATGCTCGGTGTTCATTGTATCCAAGTGCCATTTCCAAGTCAACAGGGCCGGGAAAAAACCGAGGGCATGCCCCCGTTCGGGGGCATGCCCTGCTGATCGATGCGCAGTGCGTGACCGGATTACTTCTGGACCTTCGCGTCCTCGATGATGGCCTTGTACACGTAACCGGAGCCGAAGTCCCTGTCCTTGGCGAAGGTGCCGGTGACCGTGACGATGTCGCCCACGACGGCAGTGTCCTGTGTGGTCGCCACCAGGTTATGGGTGCTCTTCTGCTGCTCTCCGGAGCCGTCCTGGAGGTGAACCCAGTTCTTGCCCATGATCCCCTGCGAGAACTTCACGACCTTTCCCCTGACCGTGACCTGTTTCGTGTTTAGCGCCGCGCGTTTCTCGTATATCTCGGCGACCGTGTAAGCATTGGCGCCGGAGGCCTTCTCGACCTTGACGTTCTTGTCCAGGCCGGCAATATTCGCCTTGCTGCCGCTGTGGGCATCGCCCGGAGGCATGCCGGACGGGGCACTCTTGCTGCTCCCCGCAGCCGACACAGGACCACCCGAAAACACGATGCTGTCAAAGGTCCGGTTCAGGGTCTTGCTCGTGAAATTGGACATGACCGCGCCGGGCAGGAAGGACATTTTCGCGCCCACGGCCACCTGCATTTGCGGCACCGCCACCCAGGTCTTCTTCCCGTTATTTTCGACGCACACGTAGGTATAGCCGCCGGAATTCATGGTCTCGACCACCTTGCCGGTGATGTTGCCCGAGGCATCATCCTTTTCGGACTTGACCGACGGCGTCTTCACCGGCGGCTGGGACTCCGTTTTTTCGTTCGCCGCGAAGGCGACGCCCGTGCCGATCATGCCGATCATCATGATCAGCGCGATCATCATCATTCCCGATCTCTTCATGGAAAACGCTCCTTTGTTCCTTATATCTACCGGGCCATGCCCGGTTCGCAAATCCCGCACACTTTACCCTTTTTTTCGAGAATAGGCAAGCGGAGTCTTCCTATAATTTATACCCGATCTTCCGCAGGAACTCCCGGCGCTGGGCCCGGTCCGTTCCGGTCTCGACGCCTTTCGGCGGGAAGCCGTCAATGACGCCGAGGATGCCCTTGCCCTGGGCACCCGTTGCCACGACCACTTCGAGGGGGTTCGCCGTTGCGCAGAAGACACGGCAGACCTCGGGGCAGTTCTTGACCTGGTTGAGCACGTTCACCGGGAAGGCGTTCCTGAGCAGGATGCAGAACACGTGGCCCGCGCCGATGTTCTGGAGCGTCTCCGCACAGGACCGGACGAGGCCTTCGTCGTTCCCCTCGGTGCGGATGAGGCAGGGGCCCGAGGCCTCCGTAAAGGCTATGCCGAACTGAGCACCCGGCACCGCACCTGCGACGATCTCATACAGGTCCTCGGCGGTCTTGATGAAATG
>JAFNGD010000072.1:2425-2618 GCA_017885365.1 Nitrospirota bacterium | reverse complement strand
ACAGGTCGCTCCAGACCATCTCCTCATTCTCAGCTATCAGCGGGGGGACACGACACCCGACAAGGAGGGTTTTGAACTCCAGGTCTTTTACCGCGTCTATGACCCTGTCGGCCCAGAGCGGGACATTGTCAAAGAAGTTCCCGCAGACCCAGCAGGTACCACTGAATTGGGTATAAGGCTGGTTCTCGGCAAG
>JAFNGD010000072.1:0-2331 GCA_017885365.1 Nitrospirota bacterium | reverse complement strand
TGTACGAGGGTTATCGTATGATCGGCATGCAGGCACTTCGGCCCCACGGAATACCGGGGACAGTTGCGGACCAGGTTTTCTTCCGGGTCCGTGAAGTTCAGGTGGTCCGAGAGCAGGAACGCATCCGGCAGGCTGGCAGCCTTCCGCACATCGGTTCCCTTCTCGTCCAGCACGGCAAACGCATGTTCGGCAATAAGCCGTTCAAGGCCGCCCTTCCGGATAAAGACCCCCTGCGCAGCCTCGCGGAACTCGCTCCCGCAGGGCGTGTCGATGACCTTTTTTATCAGGGCTGCAGCACTCCGCTCATCGGGTGAGAGCGACCGCACCTGTGCACCGGAGAACTTCACGGTCTTTGGCCCGGCTGGTTCGCCACAGAGGACGAGGTAACAGTCCACGTCCCTGCGCAGGTCGTGCGAGAGGAAGAGCGATGCGTTCACGCACCGACAGAGCACGTCCATCCGCCCCCCGCTTCCCGGCAGATCGCTTAACGAGAAGCCACCGTCCGTCCGGGCAAGATGCCCGATGATCGCAAACGAGGTCATCTTACTGCATTCCGGAGAAGCGTTTCATCAGGCGCTGCATATTGAACTTCCCGCCGCTCGCGCCCCGCAGGCCCTTGAGGGTCCGCTGCATCATCTTGTAATACTTCAGGAGTTCCCGCACCTCGTCCGGGGTTGCCCCGGCCCCGTGGGCGATCCGCTGCATGCGGGAGCTGTTGATCAGGGACGGGTCATCCAGTTCCCCCGGCGTCATCGAGTCCATGATAATCCGGTAACGGACCATCTTGGTGCTGGTCACATCGTAGACGCCTTCGGGAAGCTCCATGTTCCCGAGCGGGAGCATGCCCATGATCTGCTTCAAGGGGCCCATCTTGTTCAGGGCTTCAAGCTGCTTGTACATGTCGCGGAGGGTGAACTTGCCCTTCATCATCGCGTTCATGTCCACGTCTTCGGGCTTGATCGCCTCGTTCGCTTTCTCCATCAGCGCTTTGAGGTCCCCCATCCCGAGGAGACGGGAGATGAACCCGTCAGGATCGAAGCGCTCAAGGTCCTCAATCGTCTCGCCGCTGCCAATGAATGCAATGCCACTCTTGGTCTCGGCCACCGCGGACATGGCACCGCCACCTTTTGCGGTCCCGTCCATCTTCGTGATAATGACGCCGTCGATATTGATTGCCTCGTGGAAACGGCGTGCCTGTTCGCTTGCCTGCTGGCCGAGCGCTGCATCGATCACGAGCCACCGGTGCGTTGCTTTCATGAGGTTGTTTAAGTCGATGATCTCCTTGATAAGGTCCGCCTCGAGTGCGTGCCGCCCCTGCGTATCGACAATGATAAGTTCCTGCTCTTTTAAGGCTGCAAGCCCTTCGCGGGTGATCTTCAGGGCATCCTTATCCTGCAGATTGCCATAGCAGGGGATATGAATCTTGGAACACAGGGTCGAGATCTGGTCAAAGGCCCCGGGACGGAACGTATCGGCACAGATCACGCCGACCTTCATACCTTTTTTCTGGAAATAGCGGGCAAGCTTTGCGGTCGTGGTTGTCTTGCCGCTGCCCTGCAGCCCCGCCATGAGGATCGTCTGGGGCTCGAGCTTGACATCCGTGGATGCCCAGACCAGCCGTACCAGTTCCTGGTATACGATGCGGAGCACGTGCTCGCGGACGGTCATTCCCTTGGGCGGTTCTTCCTCAAGAGAGCGGGTACGGACAGCCTTGGACAACTCCATGACAAGCTTGACATTGACATCCGATGAGATCAGCGCCCGCTGGAGGCCCTTGACCAGCTCGTCCACAGCAGCCCGGTCAATCACCGTCTTGCCGGCAAGCTTCTTGAGCGCGTCCTTGAGTGATGTTGAGAGTCCGTCGAGCATCAGGTATCACCCAGCAGTTCCTCGACAACCTGTGCCGGTTCAAAGGGGACGATATCATCATAGGACTGGCCGGTGCCGATGAACATGAGCGGCTTGCCGATCGTGTGGGCGATCGAGATCGCTGCACCGCCCCGCGAATCCATGTCCGCCTTGGTGAGGATCACGGCATCAGCCCCGATAGTCTTGTCGAACTCAAATGCACGGGTCACGGCATCGTTGCCTGCAACCGCTTCATCTACGTACACCACGAGGTCGGGCTTCATGACCCTTTTTATCTTGTCGAGCTGGCTCATCAGGTTCGCCTTGTTATGGAACCGGCCTGCCGTATCTGCAAGGACCACGTCAATCTTATGCGAATTCGCATATTGCACCGTATCAAAGAGCACTGCCGACGGGTCGCCGCCTTCCGGGTGCTGGATGATCTTGATCCCCAGCCGTTCGGCATGGACGCCGATCTGCTCG
>JAFNGD010000071.1 GCA_017885365.1 Nitrospirota bacterium | reverse complement strand
CTCATGAACACCGTGACGCTCATCAAACATGACCTGAACCCGGAACTGGTCGTCGAAGGCGTGCTCCTGACCATGTACGACAGTCGGAACAATCTCGCAGACCAGGTAGCCAGTGAGGTGCGCAAGTATTTCGGCAACAAGGNNCAGGTGGCGCAGGAAGTGCGCAAGTATTTCGGCAACAAGGTCTACAACACGGTGATCAACCGGAACGTGACGCTGAGCGAAGCCCCCAGCCACGGCAAACCCGTCATCCTCTATGACATACGCTCGAAAGGGGCGCAGAGCTATCTCGATCTCGCGAGGGAGGTTTTGAGCCATGCAAAAGCAGGCGCTCGGTAAGGGACTCGGCGCGCTCATCCCGGACCTCTCGGCCCTCGATGAAAAAGAGCGGAGGTCCCTCGGCATCCTGGAGATCGAGCTGGACAAGCTGGTCCCGAACGAATATCAGCCCCGGAAGGTGTTCAACGACGAGAAGCTCAAGGAACTTGCGGCGTCGATCAAAGTTCAGGGGGTCATCCAGCCGATCATCGTGCACCGCATCGGCACGAACTTCGGCCTCATCGCCGGCGAGCGCCGTTGGCGTGCTGCGCGGCTTGCCGGCCTCAAGACCATCCCCGCGCTGGTCCGGGAAGCCAGCAAGCGGGAGCTCATCGAACAGGCCCTCATCGAGAACATCCAGCGCGAGGACCTGAACCCGCTCGAAGCGGCTGAAGCGTTCAAGCAGCTCCAGGACGAGTACAAGCTGACCCAGGAGGACCTCGCGAAACGCGTTGGCAAGGAACGCTCCACCATCACCAACTTTCTGCGGTTGCTCGGCCTGCCGAAGGAGATCAAACAGCACCTGGCAGCGGGTGCGATCAACATGGGCCATGCCAAGGCCCTCCTGTCCCTCGAGCGACTGCGCGACCAGATGTTCGCAGCGAACCAGATCGTGAAGAAGGCGCTCTCGGTCCGCGAGGCCGAGGCGCTGGCGGCGCGGCTCAAGAAGCCGGTGAAGGAGAAGAAGACGCGGGCGGGATCCGAGTTCAAGGCTATCGAGGAGCGGTTGAGAAAGTCGCTTGGCACGAAGGTGAGCATCGCAGTCAAGGCAAAAGGCGGGAAGATCGTCATCGAATACTATTCCGGCGAAGAGCTGGAGCGGATCCTGGAAAAGATCGGATAAGGACCGATCATGATAGCACCACAAGGCACATCGAGGACACCGAGGGAGACAAGAGGGTTTTCGTAAGGGCTCTTCTCCGCGACCTCTGTGGTGAACATCTTTTTAAGAATTTCTTGAGGAGGATTCATCCATGTTGAAGAAGGCTTCAGGCGTATCAGCGGAACATGCGGAGATCACCGCGTTCCTCGGCAAGGGTACCGAGTTCAAAGGCGTGCTCAGTTTCGAAGGGACCATCCGGGTGGACGGCAGGGTGGAAGGAGAGGTCCTGTCGAAGGACACCCTGATAGCCGGCGACGAGGCCCACCTCCAGGGTGAGATCAGCGTCGGGACGATCATCTCGAGCGGGAAGATCGTGGGTAACATCAATGCCAGCCAGAAGGTGCATATCCTCGCACCGGGCATCATTGAAGGGAACATCAAGACCCCGAATCTCATCATCGAGGAAGGCGTGACCTTCGACGGCAAGTGCGAGATGGCCGGCCAGAAGAAAGCAACCGATCAGAAGGTCGTCTCCCTGGCCGAGCGGCAGTAGCCTCAACAAGGTCGAACTCTTGCCGCAACCGAGCACGGAATCCGGAGGGACTTCATGGCCCCCTCTCGTACCAGGCGCGCACACGGCATATCCCGGGCCCCTATAATAAGATAATTATGGTCCTCTTTCATTGCTACCGCACCCCTGCACTCTCCTCGTTCCAGACCGACGGACTCCTCCGGGCCGTGCGGCAGGAGGTCTTTCCCGGCATCCGAGGTATTGAGACCGAGTTCTGCTACAACATAGCCGCGTCATCGCCGCTGACCACGGATGAGATGCGTATCCTCAAGTGGCTCCTTGCCGAGACCTTCGAACCGGAGAAGCTCTCGGAGCGAAGCTTTCTCGCGGCCGATGCCTCCCGCCCCAGGCCGTACGTCCTGTTCGAGGTCGGTCCCCGCATGAGCTTCACCACGGCCTGGTCCACGAACGCCGTGTCCGTCTGCCATGCTTGCGGGCTCAGGAAGATCACGCGCATCGAGCGCTCGCGCCGCTATGTCCTGGTCCTTGCCGAGAAAGGGGCGCTAAGCCGGGGGCAGCGGGCCAGATTCTTGTCGCTGGTACACGACCGTATGACCGAGTGCCCCTATCCGGAACCGCTCGCAACCTTCGAGACCGGCGTGAAGCCCGAGCCGGTCCGCGTGATCCCGCTCAGGGAAGAGGGTAGGCCGGCGCTCGAGAAGATCAACCGCGAGATGGGGCTCGGGCTCGATGATTGGGACCTTGACTACTATACCAATCTCTTCGTGAAGGACATCAAGCGCAATCCCACCAATGTGGAGTGCTTCGACCTTTCCCAGTCGAACAGCGAGCACTCGCGTCACTGGTTCTTCCGCGGAAGGCTCGTTGTTGACGGCAAAGAAGTGCCGGATACGCTGATGAAGATCGTGAAGGCGACGTACGAGGCGAACCGGAATAACAGCATCATCGCCTTCAGCGATAATTCAAGCTCCATCCGGGGCTACGATATTGCCACGATCATCCCCAAGGCCCCGGGAAGCCCGTCTCCTTTCAAGGAGACGAAGCGGAGGCACGACATCATCTTCACTGCCGAGACGCACAATTTCCCCTCGGGCGTGGCTCCCTTTCCCGGCGCCGAGACCGGGACCGGCGGCCGCATCCGCGACGTGCAGGCCACGGGTATCGGCGGGCTTGTCGTGGCCGGCACGGCCGCCTACTGCGTTGGGAATCTTCGCATTCCGGGATACGAATTGCCATGGGAGGACGCGTCCTTCGTGTATCCACCGAACCTCGCGTCGCCGCTCCAGCTCGAGGTTGCGGCGAGCAATGGCGCATCGGACTACGGCAACAAGTTCGGTGCGCCGCTTATTCAGGGGT
>JAFNGD010000070.1:10173-10362 GCA_017885365.1 Nitrospirota bacterium | reverse complement strand
TGGGTGAAGGGAGCGAGATGTCCTTCGAACGGCTCGCAGAGGTCATGCTCGAACTTCAGGGCATGGGCTGCCATAACATAAACCTCGTCACGCCCACCCATCAGATGCCCATGATCCTGCGCAGCCTCTCGATCGCGGCAGGCCGGGGGCTTACCCTCCCGATCGTGTACAACTGCGGCGGGTACGAGT
>JAFNGD010000070.1:0-10095 GCA_017885365.1 Nitrospirota bacterium | reverse complement strand
GGTGGGAGATCTGGCCATGGATGCATCGGGCGTTGCTCTGCGCGGAATTTTGCTGCGCCATCTCGTCCTGCCCGAGGGCATTGCCGGAACCCGGGAGGTTGTCAGGTTCATTGCCGAGGAGATATCCAAGAACACCTATGTCAATATCATGAACCAGTATTACCCCTGCTACAAGGCATTTGAACATCCGCCGCTCGACAGAAGGATCACGAGGAAAGAATTCATGGAGGCAGTCGCGCTCGCGCGCGAAGCCGGCCTGACACGGCTGGACGGTGTTACGGTGTAGCAGCACAGAGCGCGGCAAGGGCGTGACCAGGCCCCCTCTCCTTCAAGGCGAGGGACAGGGCAAGGAACGGACGAGGCCGGCGATGACCGGCAGGAGAGCGTCCCGGTTCCTCTCGGTGATCTCGTAGAGATGCGCATCCCGCCGGTGTTTGACCTCATCGATAAAGCCGCCGGCCCTGAGGGCAATGGTCGCAATGACCGGTGCAGGCGCGTCAAGGAGTGATGCGACGAGGTCCCGGAATCTTGCGGAGAGGCACTCCATCCTGCCGATCTCGTCGATGATGACGATCCGCGGCAACGGGTCAACAAGCGGCACGGTTCCGAGGAACTGCTCGAATGCCTCAAGATCAACGCCGTACTTCCCCACCCGCTGCGGGCCCTTGATATCCACATGCGCGAGCACGCCGGTCCTCTTCCGGTCGAGGCTCGTGAGCTTAAAGCCCGTTCTTATGCCGTGCTCCCGTATCTCCTCGGTGAAGAACCCCACGGGGCCGTATGCCCATAGCTCATCCGCGAGCTTCTGTATGAGCGTGGTCTTGCCGCTTCCCGGTAGGCCGGTAATCAGGGTGTTCTTGGCGATGGTCATGGTTGCGCGATCAGACGCTGGAACCGCTTCGCATCATGCAGCATGCTGAGATTGTTGAAGAGGACATACACGGTCTTACGGTCCATCATGCCGAGAATCTCCTGCAGATCTTCTTCTGTATAGCGGTATCGCAGGTTGTATCCCGGCTTTCCGTGGAGCCGGAAGTACCGGATCCTGCCGTGCATCGGTTTTGACGTGAAGGGGTCGACGCAGTGGACCAGTTCCAGGTCGCCGCAGATGCGCTTGATGTCCTTGTCCTGCCAGTCCCCACGCGGTTCCCAGCAGAGCGTGTAGTCCCTGCGGTCGATCGTTGTGAAGAAGGTCCGGAGATTCCGTTCGTTCTTGGGAGAAGGCGCGAAGCTTGCAGGACTTTGGAACAGGATCACGCTCGCCTCAAGCGCCTGGGCGATCATATCCACGACGTCCCAGGCAGCGAAGACCTCTTCGGTCGGGCGGAAGGATCCGTACTGCCTGCTCGCTGCAGCAGGGAGCGCGGCCCTCAGTTTCCGGTAGGTGGGACTGGTCGGTTCATGGGTGATCAGCTGCCACGCCTTCAGCGCGAACTCGAACTCCGGCGGCGCGGCATTTCTCCACTTCTGATACTTCTCTAGCCTTCCCGGCCGATAGAACGTCTCCTGGACCTCGATGATGCAGAAGTCGCGAAAGTAGCTCCTCTGCGCCTCTGCCCATCCGCAGCATCCGATCTTGATTCTGTTCTCTGTGCGCACGTGATGGTCCCCCGCCTGTGATCCTTCGATGCTCCGATGAACGTATGCATTACCTTGCGGATCGGCCCATAACCTGCACCCCCTCGTGGAGAGGATAGGGGCCGATCTGTATAATGAGAATAGACCCGCGCGGTTGTTCAGGCAATGTTCCTCATAGTACCCGCTTCATGATGAGCCGGCTGCCAGCTTTGTTCTGCACCGGGTGCAGAACCGCGGACCCTTCACATCCGTGTCCCTGAGACTGTTCGAGAAATGCATGATGCACCGGTGATCGGAACAATGGCCGAGGCCGCAGGTATGTCCCGTTTCATGGATCGCCTCTTTCGCGGCCCTCAGGAGAAAAAGCTCCTTGTCCGGATCGAGGCCGTAGTACTCCTGCCGAAGCCGCGGCAGGCCGATGACCGCGACCCCTACGGACGGATCGGCCTCGCCGAACACGAAGTTGAGCTCGGGGACATAGAGGTCCTCATCGATCACGCCGAGCATGATATCGCAGGTATCAGGCTTCTGCGCTTCCAGCATGGTTAGTAGCTTTGTCGAGTGGTATTGCCCTCTTCGCGCACTATAGGCCTCTTGCGGCACGGTCAAGGGTCCTCCCACCACGGTCTCGCAGTGATACGTTTCCTGAAGGACGCGGCCTATGGATCCGAGCGTGTCCGGGTCCATCTCGCCGATCGGCACGACGAGAATGTTCGCGATGTCCATGTTATTTTTTTCCGACAGGCATGAGATACAACGGATGCTCACGGACCGTCATGTGCAGGACCTTCCTTATGCCGTCATCATCAAAAGCGCCTATGACCACGGTCCCGAGGTTGAGAGCGGCTGCCTGGAGATAGACATTCTGAGCGGCATGACCCGCCTCCATATGCACGTATCGGATGCTGCGCTCGCCGTATTTTACCGTCGTCCGTTCGTACACTGCGGAGAGCACCATGACCGCGGGAGCGTTCTTGATCGATGATTGGCCCAGGGCCGCCTTGCTCAATTCCGACCTGGCATCGTCTTCCGCGATCCTGCTCAGCTCATGCTTGTGCGGATCATACGAATAGATGCCGGCGGAAAGGCCTGTTATATTGCCGGCAACTATATATACTTCAAGCGGGTACAGAGCTCCGGCAGAAGGTGCGGTCCGCCTCCCCCCTGATCCGGAAATGCCCTGAGCAGCCCAGAGAAGCTGCGACAGATNNCGAAAGCGGGTTTGGCAAGGGATCGCCTGCTGCAGAGACCGTTGCAAGGCGTGATCTTGCTGCAAAGAGGACCGTCATGAGGGAAGAGAAGAGTACGGGACGTGCAAACTTCATAGGGAACACCTCGAACCTTTGAAGAAGCTAATATATTTATATTGTAGCACGGGGTTTTCATTTCCGAGCTTCAGCCGGCGATATCCAGCTTCCTGAGTTCGGCAACGGGGTTCCTCTTGTGCTATAGAATATACAGAGAGAATGTAGTTCATCGGAAAAGGGCACAGTTACGCACAATAGTGCATTTCCCCTGTCTTGGAAAAGAGAGGTCGTTGTATGCACGCAGAACAGATCGACGTCATATCCTATTCAGGCAACAAGGGTGATGAGCGGCCCGTGACATTCATCCTCCGGGGGCTGCGCATCGACATTGTGGAGATCACGGACCGCTGGATCGAGGAAGGGTCCGAGGATAGGATGCGAAAGCGGTTCTTCAGGGTCCGGGGAAGCGACGGGAATACCCACCGGATCTATTTCGACGAGCATGTCCTGGAATGGTACTACGCATCATGACCGCAACGTCAGCCATAGGGGCGCTTAGGGGGCAGTACCCGGGAAGGTTCTCCGCTGAGCTCGGGATCGACCTTTCGCAGGGACGATCGCAAGAGATATTCAAGTGGTTCCTCGCGTCCGTGCTCTTCGGTGCGAGGATATCCGATACCATTGTGAAAAAGACATTCCGCGAGTTCGCTTCCAAGGCCATTGTTTCGCCGAAAGCCGTTCTCGAAACGGGTTGGGACGGCCTCGTGGAGATCCTGGATCAAGGCGGCTATGTGCGGTACGACTTCAAGACCGCGACCAAGTTGTTGGACCTGTGCAGAGCGCTGACGCAGGACTACCAGGCTGATCTCGCGAACCTCCACACCGCTGCAGCGGATCCCGGAGACCTCGAACAGCGGCTCAAGTCCCTTGCCAAAGGCATCGGCGACGTAACCGTGGGCATCTTCCTCAGAGAGATGCGCGGTATCTGGGAAAAGGCCGATCCCCTTCCTTCAGACCTCGTCGTCATGGCGGCACACCACCGGGGCATTGTCCCGAAGACCGTGAATGACAGGAGGAAGGTCCTTGAGTTTCTCGTGAAAGCATGGAAGCATGCCGGGAATCGGTCAAAGGACTTTCCGGACTTCGAGGCAGCACTGGTGAGAGCGGGAATCGAGCTCAGGAGAAGAGGTCGCAGAGGTCTCTGAAGGATGAGTCAGCCACCGAGAAGAGGGATAAAAGTCACTATCGTGGCCATCGCGAGATCAAGCCGGCTCAGCCGGCTCGGCCATCCGAAAATTGCGTTAACCCTAGGATGAATTCAACAGATCCCCTTGGTGCGTCAAGCAGGAAGACAGGGCACAGTACTTCGCGAAATAAAAAAGGCCGGCCCGATGGCCGACCCTGGATATTCCCCCTTGTACCGCTGAACCTGCAGCCGCTCACTTCCCCTTCGGCAGGGTGAACCTGAACTGCGTCCCCTCCTCCTTCGACGTCGTGAAATCCACGTTCCCTCCGAGGATGTCTTCGCCGAAGAACTTCATGGAATAGGTCCCGAAGCCCCTCCCCGGTCCGCTCTTGGTGCTGAAATAACGCTGGAATATCCTGAGGGCGACGGCCTCCGGCACGGGCGCGCGGTTCCACACATTGAACGACACCGACCCGTTCTCCGACTCGACAGAGAACCGGACCTCTTCGCCGGGGTCGGTCGCCTCGAAGGCGTTTTTGAGCATGTTGATGAGGATGCGGGAGAGCAGCGAGGGATCGGTCCTGATCCGTAAAGCGGTTGACGGCGTCGTCACCGTGAATCGCTTCATTTCCGAGACCGGATGGGAGAAGAACGCCTGTCGCATCTCCTCGACCACATCAAGGACAAGAATGTTTTGCAGGTCCGGCCGGAAATCGCGCAGGTCCTTTCCGGAGAGCGCCCCCTCGACTTTCACCTCTTTGGCAAGACGGGACATCATGAGCTGGAGGGGCTTCACCATCTTCCGGAGCTCCTGGTCGTCCAGATAATCCATCATGAAGCTCGTCCCCACAAGCCCCTGCAGCGTGTTGTTGATATCCTGAAAGAACACCCGCTCGAGCGCCGCGCGCCATTCATGGGCAGTAATGTCCTGCAGGAACAGCAGGACCATTCTCTGATTCTCCAACTTCATTGGATGGGCCCGCACGGCGAGGCAAAGATCCTCGGACCTGTTGTTCCGGCTGACGGTCATGACGCATTTCCGCTCTGTTGTCATGCCGTCCTTCAGGCTCGCCACGATAGCTAGGGCGGCCCCGCAGGAAGAGCAGTACCGGGACGTGCCGCATCCCCCGGGCATCTCCCGGGCATGCTCGCACCGGAGGACCTCTCCGGGGCGGAGGCCCAGGACCGCGCCGCCATCGTCTATCCCGACCATGCGCAGGAGCGCGTCGTTGACCGCAAGGATCTGCCGGTATTCGTTCAACACCGCGACCATGCCCCCGACGGACCGCAGGACACCGTCGATGACCGGATTCATGCATGCGATCTCCATCGAACGATGGAGATCCTTGCTGGCAGCCCGCTTCGCCGGAGCGAAATAGGTTGGCAGGGCAAACTGTCTCATGGAGCTGCTCCCTTAGCCTGCCGGCGCCGCTGCTCCCACCGGGAAAGCGCAGCGGTAATCGTAGAACATCAGACTCCGGCAGGACCTAATCCGAACAGACCATAGCATAGTACCTCTCGTTTATCTATCGCCCTG
The DNA here is from genome assembly GCA_017885365.1 of Nitrospirota bacterium. Next base: position 4,547 of record JAFNGD010000070.1, on the reverse strand, counting down.
ATAGGGTATTTTCGGGGTATTCCCCTGTACGAGACTATTCTGCAATAGTCTGTCTTCAACAGACAGTCTGATGGCGTTCCGCCTCCGGCATGAGCCAGGGCTGGTCCGCTTCCATCGGGAAATTGAAAAGGCCCAGCGCAGAACGCTGAGCCCTTAACTATTGCGTATTCTCTTGCCGCGACCGCGATCAGGTCAAGATGCTTCTTCAGAAGCTGATCAGTTGATAATCCGCTATGATGCGTTTATAATGGCGGGTATCCGCTCAACCGTTACGAAACGCGTTGACGATTGGACGGGGCAGGTCTTCTTCCCGGCAAGGAGCTTCCATGACAGGGAAACCGCTTTTTTCCGCACTGGATCACTTCTCACATCACGCAAAGGATCATCTGCAGGACCTCAAGGGCCTCGTCCGCATCCCGAGCGTCAGTTTTCCCGGGTTCGACGCCTATCCGGTCATGGCGTGCGCCGAGGCCGTGGCATCGCTGCTTCGGAAACACCGGCTCAACGACGTCAGGGTTCTCAAGACGACCGCCGGATACCCCTCCGTATTCGGACAGTGGGTCGGCGTACCCGGCGGGCCCACNNGGCGCCTCGGACGACAAGGGCGGGGTGATGATGCACCTTGCCGCAATCAGTTCGTGGCTGCAGGGCGCGGGTAGACTTCCCGTGAACGTGAAGGTGCTGATCGAAGGTGAGGAGGAGGTCGGGTCCGGCAACCTGGAGCAGCTTCTCAAGGAACACGGCAAGCTGCTCGGGGCCGACGCAGTGGTCATCGCGGACAGCGAGAATATCGAGACCGGCGTGCCGTCGTTGACGGCGTCGCTTCGGGGCATCGTCACCGTGACCGTCGAGGTCAGGTCCCTGTCCTCGAGCGTACACTCGGGCACCTGGGGAGGCCCCCTGCCCGATCCGGTCCTGGCCCTTGCCAGGATGCTCGCAACACTCGTTGATGATCAGGGAATGCCTGCCATTCCGGGGATCCTGGACAACGTGAGGCCCCTTTCTCCCCGCGATAAGGCAACCCTGGACAGCCTGTCGTTCAAAGAAGCCCTATACCGGAAGCAGTCCCGGGTCCTTGACGGCGTGAGCATTATCGGTGGACCGGGAACGGTTTATGAGAAGATGTGGTACCGGCCGTCGATCGCCGTAAACGCCATCGAGGCCAGCAGCAGAAAGCAGGCGGCAAACATCATCAACGACGCGGCCTGGGCGCGGGTCGGCATCCGCATCGTCCCGGACATGGACCCCCTGGAAACACTGGGACTGCTGAAGGACCACCTGATGAAACAGGCACCCTGGGGGGTACAGGTGACGGTGAACCCGGAATCTCCCTCCCGCTGGTGGCGGACCGATACCGGGGGACCGGTCTTCGAGGCGGCTCTGGCTGCGCTGGAAAAAGGGTACGGCAGGAAACCCGTCGTCACCGGCGCCGGCGGATCGATACCCTTTGTCCAGACCATTACCGAGACCTTGGGCGGCGTACCGGCCCTGCTTTTCGGTGTCGGCGACCCCTACGCTGCCAACCATTCTGAGAACGAAAGCCTGGTCATCGCCGACTGGGAGAGCGCCTGCAGGAGCATGATTCACCTGTTTGCGGAGCTTGGGGAGCGGAAGTAACGCGCTGTCCGTACGTTCCGGACAAAAAAAGGGGCACGGCCGTGCGATCGGCCGTGCCCCGCTGTTTTTCCAGCAAGATGCGTCTACGGTGCGAGCTCCGCCAGGTTCATCGTGATCTTGCCCTTCTTGAAGAGGGCCTGAGCATACGCGTTCACGGCATCCCGTCTTTTTTCCGCCAGGTAGGTCTTCCGGAAGGCCTCGCGGTCCTTATCGAAGTCTCCGGCCTTCATCTTGGCATTGCGGGAGGCATACGCCGCCTTCAGCTCGTCCTCGGTCGCATCGACCCCGTCCTCGATGACCCGTTCGATCTTCTGCCTCAGCATGAATTCCCGCTGCGTCTCTTCGAACACGCTGTGTTTGACGTTGATATAGTCAAGGTAGCGGTCGTAGGCGGCCTTGTCGAACCTGCCTCCCGGTGCGAATGCCGGCGTCCGCATGATCGCTGCCTGGACCTCTTCATCGGACACCCGAAGCCCGATCCTTGACGCCTCCTGGACCAGAAGCCGGCCCTGTACAAGGTCCCGCAGCGCCTGCTGCCGGAGGGTCCTGGTCATGGCGTCGGTGAACTTGTCTTTGAAGATCTGGCGGTACGATTCGTACATGTTCCGGTAGGCCCGGTCCAGTTCTCCGGCAGTGATGACATCGCCATTGACCGTTGCGGCTTCGCCCCGCCCCCGGTCGGACGGGTAGATCCCGAAGAACAGGAACGAGATGATAACTAATATCAGGATGATCCACATGATCCAGTTCATATGTTTCCGCATCTGTTCGAGCATCGTTTATCTCCTTGGTGAGTAGTTATTAAGTGATTGAGCAATCAGTCATTCAGTTTTCTGCGATCCTTGCCTTGATCACTAATCACTCATTACTGTTTACTTTCATTCGCTCAGTTTTTTCTTCAGCAGCTCGTTCACCATCTCCGGGTTCGCCTTGCCCTTGCTCGCCTTCATCACCTGTCCCACGAAGAATCCGAAGAGCTTGTCTTTGCCGCCCTTGTAGTCGGCGTGTTGGGACGGGTTGGCCTTGATCACTTCAGCGATGATCTTTTCGATCTCGCCCGTGTCCGACACCTGCACCAGTCCCTGTTCCTTCACCACCGTCTCGGCGTCCTTGCCGGTCCTGTACATCTCCTCGAACACGGTCTTGGCGATCTTGGTGCTGATCACGCCACCCTCGATCATCTTCACCATGCCGGCCAGCCGATCGGGTCTCACCGGGCATGCCTCGATCTCTTTGTTGTCGGCGTTCAGGAGCCGCATGAGCTCGCCCATCATCCAATTCGAGATCACCTTGGGCTGTCCGGAGAGCTTCGCCGCTTCCTCGTAGTATGCCGCCAGGGCCCGGCCCTGGGTCAGCATGTCGGCATCGTATGCGGGCAGGCCGTATTCCTTTACGAACCGTTCCCGCTTGGCATCGGGCAGTTCGGGGATGGTCTTTCTGATGCCCTCAACGGTTGCCGGTTCGGTCACCACAGGCACGAGGTCCGGCTCAGGGAAATACCGGTAGTCGTGCGCCTCTTCCTTGCTCCGCATGGAGAAGGTGATCCCCTTGGTGGAATCGAAGAGGCGCGTTTCCTGGACCACCCGTCCTCCTTCGTCGAGGACCTGGGCCTGGCGCTTGATCTCGTACTCCAGCGCCTTCTGCACGAACTTGAAGGAGTTGACGTTCTTGACCTCGGCGCGGGTCCCGAACTCCTTGGCGCCCACGGGCCGGATCGAGACGTTGCAGTCGCACCGGAAGTTCCCCTTCTCCATGTCGGCGTCCGACACCTCGATATACCGCAGGATGGAGCGGAGCTTTTTGAGATACTCAGCGGCCTCATCGGCCGTGCGGATGTCGGGCTCCGACACGATCTCCATAAGCGGAGTGCCGGCCCGGTTCAGGTCCACCAGGCTCGCGCCGCTCTCGGACGTGTGAAGGTTCTTGCCTGCGTCCTCTTCAAGATGGATGCGCGTGATGCCGATCCGTTTGATCGTACCGTCGACCACGATCTCCACGTACCCATGCTCGCACAGCGGCAGCTCGTACTGGGAGATCTGGTAGCCNNCCTTGGGCAGGTCGGGATAGAAATAGTTCTTCCGGGCGAACCTGCTGAAGGGGCTGATGGTGCAGTGCGTTGCCAGGCCGGTCTTGATGATGAACTCGACGGCCTTCTTGTTCAGCACCGGCAGCACGCCCGGCATACCGATGCAGACCGGACAGGTCCGCGTGTTGGCCTCCTCGCCGAACGCGGTCTCGCAGCCGCAGAAGATCTTGGTGTTGGTCTGGAGCTGCGCGTGCACCTCCAGTCCGATGACTGCTTCGTATTTCATCGTAACATCCTTTCAGGAACATCTGCCACAGAGGAACGGAGACACAGAGAATATCTTACAGATAAAAGGTTCTATTCTTTCGCTGCACCAACAAAACTCAAGTTGTGATGCTATCCTGTTGATCCTGTCAAAATATGCTTTTTGGTCTTCTCCGTGCCCTCTGTGTCTCTGTGGCAAATTATTATATTTTCGGTCTTTTCTTATGCCAATCCGTCGCCTGCTCATACGCGAAGGCCGCGCGCAGGACGGAGGCCTCGTCGAAGTGCCTGCCCAGGAGCTGAAGGCCGATGGGAAGATTGCCCTTCGTGAACCCGCAGGGGATGGAGATGCCCGGAATGCCGGCCAGGTTCACACTGATGGTGAAGATGTCCGACAGGTACATCTGGAGCGGGTCCGACGATTTCTCTCCGATCTTGAACGCCGCCGTGGGCGCTGTGGGTGTGGCGATCACGTCCACCTGTTTGTACGCCTCATCGAAGTCGCGCTTGATCAGCGTGCGGACCTGCTGTCCCTTCTTGTAATAGGCCTCGTAGTAGCCCGCAGAGAGGGCGTAGGTGCCAAGCATGATCCTGCGTTTCACCTCGGGGCCAAAGCCCTGGCTGCGGGACTTCATGTACT
>JAFNGD010000069.1 GCA_017885365.1 Nitrospirota bacterium | reverse complement strand
GAAAGGTCAAGGTCGAAGGAAGGAGTCCATCAGTTCCTCGTTCACGCGGCATTATCATTTCCATCCTGTTATGATACAATGGCGTTATGGCGAAAAAGGAAGAACAAGGGACCAGGCCGTCGGCGAAAAAGAAGGACAGGACCGAGGTGCTTTCCGTAGTGAACCTGATGCCGGTCATCCTGAAGAAGTCCCGGTTCGTCGTGACCAAGGGCAAGGACGCGGGCAAGGAGCTCGTGATCCAGAAGGCCTGTGTCATGATCGGCACGCTGCCGGGGAGCGACCTGGTGCTGACCGATCCCACGGTGTCCCGCCACCACGCCGAGGTGGAGGAGCGGTCCGACGGCTACGTGCTGCGGGACCACGACAGCACCAACGGCACGTTCCTGGACGGCGTGAAGGTGCGCGAGGCCTATCTCTCGTCCGGGTCGGTCATCCGCCTCGGCCAGACCGAGATGATCTTTTCACCGCTGGAAGAGCGGATCGAGATCCTGCAGAGCAGTGCAGACCGCTTCGGCGAGCTCATCGGTTCGTCAATGCCCATGCGGGAGGTCTACGGCATGCTCGAGCGCATCGCGCCCACGGACGTCACGGTCCTGCTCGAAGGCGAGACGGGAACGGGCAAGGAGCTCGCGGCCCGGGCCATCCACCAATACAGCCGGCGGGCCGGCGGGCCGTTCGTCGTGTTCGACTGCGGTGCCGTCGCCCCGAACCTCATCGAGAGCGAGCTCTTCGGCCACGAGAAGGGCGCGTTCACCGACGCGGTCAAGGCCCGGCAGGGAGCCTTCGAGCTCGCTGATGGCGGAACCATCTTCCTTGACGAGATCGGCGAGCTCTCCCTGGACCTCCAGCCCAAGCTGCTGCGAGCCCTGGACCAGCGCGAGACCAAGCGCGTGGGCGCTGACAAGCCGGTGAGCTTCAATGTCCGGGTTATCTCCGCGACGAACAAGGAGCTTGAGAAGGAAGTGAAGGCCGGACGGTTCCGCGAGGACCTCTTCTACCGGCTCTCGGTCGTGCGCGTCTCAATGCCGCCGCTCCGGAAGCGGAAGGAGGACATCGAAACCATTGCCGGCCATCTGCTCACGGGGATATCCGCCGAGATCGGCAAGAAGATCGCGGGCCTCTCGCCTGAGGCCGCCGCGGCGCTCACGGCCTATAGCTGGCCCGGGAACGTGCGGGAGCTCAAGAACGTGCTCGGCCGCGCCGCCGCGCTTTCGGACAGCGGCAGGATCGAGCCGAAAGACCTATTCCTGACCCAGGGCAAGAAGACAGCGACCTTCGAAGGACTGAGCGGCAAGACGCTGGAAGAGATCGAGAAGGCCGCCATCGCCGCCACGCTCANNGGGGCAGGCTGCGACGGGAATCCAGTGTTATCAAGACAATCCTGGATCCCCGTTTCCACGGGGATGACGACTTGAAGTGATAATCATGTTTCCACATGGCACATCGAAGGTTCATAAGGACAGATTACCGAATACGCTCGAAGGAATCATGACGTCGATATCAATAGATCCATCCGCTGCACCTCTCCATTTGAACGAAGGCTGTGCATACCGGGAGCTCCTGGGCCCTGATGCCGATGGCCAGACAGTCCTGGACTATCTGGGCCAACGGTATGGCCACTCCTCACGAACGGAGTGGGCGGAGCGCATCGCATCCGGCCACGTGCTGGTCGATTCACAGCCGGCTCATGGGGAACGCGTGCTGCGCCGGGGCAGCGAGCTTGTGTGGCAGCGGCCGCCATGGATCGAACCGGACGCGCCGAGGTCCCTTTCAATCTTGTACGAGGACGCGGACCTGCTTGCCCTGGCCAAACCGGCCGGCTTGCCGACGCTTCCCGGCGCCAATTTCCTGCAGACCACGCTGCTCTATCTGGTGCACACCCATGCACCGGATGCTGCCCCGGTCCATCGCCTGGGACGGTGGACCTCGGGGATCGTGCTGTGCACCCGGAATGCTTCCGCCCGCACAACGCTCATGGGGCAGTGGTCAACACGCGTAGTCGAGAAACGCTACCGTGCGCTTGCCGGCGGGATTCCCGCCAGCGATGCGATGACGATCTGCACGCCCATCGGCCCGGTGCCGCATGCCCTGCTCGGTTCGGTCCATGCCGCGACGCCCCAAGGGAAGCCCGCGCTGTCCCGGGTGACCGTCCGTGAACGCCGCGACAGTTCCTTTCTTTGCGACGTCCATATCGCTACGGGTCGTCCTCATCAGATCCGGATCCACCTGGCCGCTGCAGGCCACCCGCTCGTGGGAGATCCGCTCTATGGCGCAGGCGGCCTGCCGCTGCCCGATACGCGCGCGCTGCCCGGCGACCCGGGCTACCACCNNGGTGGCGTGCTCGGCATCGCCTACTTGACGCTTTATGAGAGGATGAAGAAGTACAGGATGCGGGAGTAGAAGTTACATTGAAGATGTGCAACTAACTTCCTGAAGATGTGCATTTGGTTAAGCGGACAGAGAGTGCATATTACAAGCTGAAGATGTGAACTTCGCAGATATTCAGGTCTGACTCTCGCCGGTCCGTAAGCGAGGGTTGGTATGTTCATTGCTAAATCCGCTAATACCGGAATTTCGTTCTTATCGGGGCGGTTTCCGTTCCGCTAATAACTTGTTCCCTCCGTCCGCTCCGCGGACGAAGGGAATCCCGGGGCTGAGCCATGAGCCCCATCCCGCCGCTGCGCGGCGGG
>JAFNGD010000068.1 GCA_017885365.1 Nitrospirota bacterium | reverse complement strand
GAGGGCGAGTCCTTCTGGATCATCCGCTCCTCGCCGCTGCCGCTCAAGGAGTTCCTCTGGGCCAAGTTCTGGTCGAGCGTGCTTCCCCTCCTGGTCCTCGCCGAGGTCCTGATCGTCCTGTCGAACATCCTGCTCAGGGTCTCGCCGTTCATGATGGCCATCGGCGTCATCACCGTCGCCTTCATGACCTTCGGCATCGCCGCCCTCGGGATCGGTATGGGAGCCATATTCCCCCGCTTCCGGTACGAGAACGTAGCGCAGATCCCCACGGGCTTCGGCGGCATCGCCTACATGATCGTGACGCTGCTGTTCATCGGCACCGTGGTCACGCTCGAGGCATGGCCCATTTACCGCATCTTCCTGACCCAGGCCATGAGTGCACGTATGGGACCGGCACGATGGGCCTGGGTCGGCGCGTCCTTCCTCATGGTCATCTCCCTGAACATCCTGGCCGTTGTTTTACCCATGAAAACAGGCCTGAAACGCCTTCTGGACCGGGAAATCTAGCCCCCTTTCTGACCACAATATATTGTGGTTTTCAGACAAATCAATACCTTACCTTGTTATTTTTCCCTTTACAAACATCCGACCGTATGATATAAACCGTGTTGAAAACTGCAGCGGATGTTCCTGCCTTTTGTTGAATGTTGAATATTGAATTTTCTTGTCCTTTGAGGAGGCCTATGCAGCTCAAGTCCCTCGACATGCTCGGTTTCAAATCCTTCTTCGAGAAGACCACGCTCCATTTCCAGCCCGGCGTCACGGCCGTCGTCGGTCCCAACGGGTGCGGCAAGAGCAACATCTCCGACGCCATCCGCTGGGTGCTGGGCGAACAGAGCGCCAAGCACCTCCGCGGCGACAAGATGGAGGATGTGATCTTCAGCGGCAGCGAGTCCCGCAAGCCCCTCGGCCTGGCCGAGGTGACCCTCACGCTCGCGAACGTGTCGGGCCTGCCATCGGAGTTCGGCCAGTACAGCGAGATCGAGATCACCCGCAGGCTCTACCGCTCCGGCGAGAGCGAATACCTGATCAACAAGATCCCCTGCCGCCTGAAGGATATCCGCGACCTCATGATGGACGCCGGCGTGGGCGCCAAGCTCCACGCCATCATCGAGCAGGACCGCGTGAAGAAGATCATCGAGTCCAAGCCTGAGGACCGCCGCTTCCTGTTCGAGGAGGTTGCGGGCGTGATGAAGTACAAGGCCCGGCGCCAGGAGGCCCTCTCCAAGCTTGAGTCCACCCAGCAGAACCAGCTCCGCGTGAACGACATCCTGACCGAGGTGAAACGCCAGGTTAACTCCCTGGACCGCCAGGCCAGGAAGGCCGAGCGGTACCAGAAGCTCCGGGGAGAGATGAAGGACCTGGAGCTCAGGCTTGCCGGCGTCGAGTACGCGAACCTCGGCGGCGAGTGGACGGCGTCGACGGGCGAGTTCAAGGCGGCGGAGGACGAGGTCACCGGGCTCCACAGCTCCCTCAGCACGCTCGAGGCCGCCATCGAGGAGACCCGCGCCGAGGCGCTGTCATCGGAGCGCGAGCTTGCCCTTCTCCAGCACCAGGTCCACGAGACCGAGAACGCCCTGCGGCAGGCAGAACACCGAGTCGAGATGTCCCGCACCCAGATCGCAGCGCTCACGGAGCAGCGCGGCAGGGACCTGAAGGACATCGAGTACCTGAACCAGGAGTCCGCGCGGAACGCCGAACAGCGAAAGCGATTCGAGGACGAGGCCGCGGGCATCCAGGCCTCGCTCGCCAGCCAGAACGCCGTGCTCATCGAGAAGACCGCGGCATTCGACGGCCTTGCCGGCGCTCTGAAGGGCAAAGAGGCGGCCCTGGAAGCTGCCCGTGCGGGCGTGTACACCGCCATGACCGATGCCGCTGCGGAAAAGACCCGCATCGCGAACCTGGAAACGCGGATCCTTCAGCTCGACGAGATGGACGGGCGGTCGCAGGAGGAAGCGGACGAGCTCGCGAAGAAGCTGGAAGGCCTTAAGGTGCTCCTCGGCCAGAAAGAACAGGAGATCGGGGCAATCGCCAGCCGGAGGACCGGCCTCCAGGAAGAGCACGCCCGCGTCACTGCCCGGCTGGAAGCGGCCGTGGAGAGGAAGAAAGCGCTGGACGAGGAGCTCGGGGCAACGAAGAACCGCCTCGCCGGACAAAGCTCGCGCCTCCACTCCCTCATCGAGCTCGAGCAGAGCCTCGAAGGGTACCAGAAGGGCGTGCAGGCCGTGATGGCGGCGAAGAAGCAGTCCTCCACGGAACGCGTGGGCACGGTCCACGGCCTCGTGGCGGACATCATCGAGACGGAGCCGAAGTACGAGACTGCCATCGAGGCGGTCCTGGGCGACCGGCTCCAGAATGTCGTCGTCGGCTCCCAGAACGATTCGCTCAAGGCCATCGAATATCTGAAATCGAGCGGCGGCGGCCGGAGCACCTTCATCCCCGAGTCCCCGCGCTCCATTCCGACCGAGCCCTTCGTGAAGAACGGCCACGCCGGCGTCATCGGGAACGCCCTGGGCGTCGTGCGGTACAAGGAAGACTACAAGAACGTGGCGCAGTACCTCCTGGGCGACGTGGTGGTCGTGGACACCATGGACACGGCGCTCTACCTCTGGCACAAGAACGGCATGCACAAGACCATCGTGACGCTTACCGGCGAGATCGTGGACCCCTGGGGCGCGGTCACCGGCGGCGCCGCCGAAGCGGGCGGGTCCGGCATGCTGCGGAAGCGGCGCGAGATCAAAGACCTGGAGAGCGAGGTGGTGGCCCTCAGAGCGCGCATCGCCGGGATCGAACAGGACGTCCATGTCCTGGAGACCTCTATCGGGGCGGACACGCGCGCGGAATCGGAGCTCTCCGACGAGGTCCACAAGGCCGAACTGGAGCTGCTGCACCAGGAAAAGGACGCGACCGCGCTGCGCGAAGAGGCGAACCGCACCGGCGCGCGCGCCGCGACCCTGGCTGCGGAACGTGCCGAGCGGGCCGCACGGCGGGCGGAATTCCGTAGCGAGATCGACCGTTCTTCCGCCATGCTCCGGGACCTCGAGGACGGCCACAGCAGCGCCCAGGCCAGCATCGAGACCCTTCAGCGTGAGCTTGCCGCGGAGCGCGAGAACCTGGAAACAGCCCGTGCCGGCATCACCGACATCCGCATGGCCGTCGCCGCCCTCCAGGAGAAGCAGGCCGCCGCTGCGAAGGGCATCGAGGCCCTCGAGGTGGCCGGTGCGGACCTTGCCGAGCGGCTGCGCAAGCGGGAATCCGAGATCGGCGAGATCGCCGGCAAGGTCCGGGAGTTCGAAGACGCCATCGCCGCAGCCGAGGAGGAGATCCGCGGCCACATCACGTCCCTCGAGCGGGAACGCGAGGCCCTTGCCGTCAGGCAGGAGGCCCACGCTGAAAAGACCCGCGCCCTCGGCTCCCACGAGGAGGAGGCCCGCCAGATCCGGCACGACATCGACGCGGCGCAGAAGCGCCTGTCGGCCATCGAGGTCAGGCGCACCGAGCTGCGCATGAAGATTGAGCACCTGAAGGACAATATCTGGACCGCCTACCACACCGAGCTCGAGGCCATGGTGCAGGAGCTGGGCCAGTTCGAGATCGATCTGGACGCATCGAAGCACCGGGTCAACGAGCTCCGAGAGAAGATCGACCAGATGGGGCCCATCAATGTGGACGCCCTCCAGGAGTACAACGAGCTGAAGGAACGCTATGACGTCCTCTCGGCCCAGCAGCAGGACATCAACGAGTCCATCGCGAACCTCAAGGCGACCATCGCCAAGCTCGACGTCGAGACCATCGAGCTCTTCACCCAGTCGTTCAACGCCATCCAGCAGAAGTTCCGCGAGGTCTTCACCCGTCTCTTCGAGGGCGGGCGGGCAGACGTCATCCTGCTCGACCCGGCCAATGTCCTCGAGTCGGGCATCGAGATCGTGGCCCAGCCCCGGGGCAAGAAGGTCCAGAGCATCACGTCGCTGTCCGGCGGCGAGAAGGCGCTCACGGCCATCGCCCTGCTGTTCGCGGCCTTCCTCGTGAAGCCGAGCCCCTTCTGCATGCTCGACGAGGCGGACGCCCCCCTGGACGCGTCCAACGTGATGCGCTTTACGCGGCTCATCCGCGAGATGAGCGACCGCTCCCAGTTCATCGTGATCACCCACAAGACGGGGACCATGGAGATGGCCGATGCGCTGTACGGCATTACCATGGACGAACCCGGCTGTTCCAAAGTGGTCTCGGTAAAGCTCCGCGAGGCGGCGATGGTGTAGCCTCCCTCGCCCCCCTGTGCTTCTCCTGTCCGAGCTGCTCCTCTGCCGCCTGACTTGCCCAGGCGACAGGGGGCAGCC
>JAFNGD010000067.1:8814-9391 GCA_017885365.1 Nitrospirota bacterium | reverse complement strand
AGCAGAAGATCAACCGGGACGTGGAACAGAAGGGAAAGACGCACCGTGACGTGAAGCTGGGGTACGGGGGCATCCGGGAGATCGAGTTCCTGGTCCAGGCGCTCCAGCTCATCTACGGCGGCCGCGACCGGGGGCTTCGAGAACGGAATACCGTCATAGCGCTCCATATGCTTGCGCAAAAGGGCCTGCTGACGTACCAGGAGATCGCGGAGCTGGCGAAGGCCTACGTGTTCCTGCGCACCGTGGAGCACCGCATCCAGATCCTGAACGACCTCCAGTCCCAGACCCTGCCTGCGGGTGAAGCCGAGCTGCGCTCCCTTGCGAGGCGGACGGGATATCTCGAGCCGGGCAGGGAAGCAGCGGAGCTGTTGAGCGACTATGCGGCATATGCGCAACAGGTGCGCAGCATCTACGACAAGCTGCTGAGCCAGTCCGACCAGTCGCGGGACGAAGAGCGGCCACAGCCCGAGTTCTCCGCGCTCCTCGGGCCGGAGATCAGCGAACAGGAGGCGGTCGACATCCTCGGCCGCTACGGGTTCCACGACCCTTCCCGGGCGTACCGGAACATCGTCCTGCT
>JAFNGD010000067.1:0-8744 GCA_017885365.1 Nitrospirota bacterium | reverse complement strand
GGGAACAGCGAATACTTTTCCCGCATGCTCGTCAGGAGCCCGGCCCTGCTGGAGGACCTGATGGATGCGAGCCGCGAGATCGGGCTCGGCTCATCGGCTTTCTTACGTAAAGGCCTCACCGCCGCCCTCGACAAGGCAGCGACCATCACCGACAAGCTGGACGGCCTGCGGCGGTTCAAGCACCGCGAGGAGCTGCGCATCGGCATGGCCGATCTCATGGGCACGATCCCGCTGCCGGCCGTCTGCCGGAGCCTGTCACGGCTTGCCGATGCCTGCCTCGGCGCGGCGCTCGACCTTGCGGCCCACGAGACCGCGAAACGCTGCGGCGTTGACGGGAGCTGCGGCGGCCTCGCTGTCATCGGCGCGGGCAAGCTGGGCGGCAGGGAGCTCATCTACGGCTCCGACCTCGATATCCTGTTCGTGTACGACGAAACGCTCGCTGCGGCGCCGCCGCCCGGGATGACGGTGTTCGAATATTTCAGCAAGATGGCCGAGAGGACCATCTCCTACCTCACGACCATGACCCGCGAGGGCTTTGCGTACCGCGTGGACACGAGGCTCCGGCCCACGGGGTCGAAGGGACCGCTGGTCCAGAGCCTCTCGGCGTTCGGAGCCTATTATGCCTCCCGGGCAGAGACCTGGGAGCGCCAGTCGCTGGTGAACTCGCGGTTCGTGGCAGGCGATTGGAAGGTGGGGAAGGGACTCCGGGATACGCTGCAGGGCCTGATCTACCGGGACGATGACCCGGCGGGACTGGCCGCCGAGGTCAGGGCCATGCGGAAACGCATGCAGGAGGAGCGGGGCAAGGAAGATGCATCGCAGTACAATATCAAGCAGGGGACCGGTGGGCTGGTGGACATTGAGTTCCTGGCGCAATACCTCCAGCTCAGGCACGGGAAGCGGCATGCATGGGTCAGGATACCCGGAACGATCAACGCGCTGCGGGCGCTCCGGAAAGAAGGCATCCTGTCCCTGGAGGACCACCGCCTTCTGTGCGATGCCTATCTTTTCTTGCGCCGCCTCGAGAGCCGTCTCCGGATCGTCGCGAACCAGTCCACGAGCTTTCTGTCACGGGACCCGGCGAAGCTCAGGGCCCTGGCCAAGCGGATGGGTTACGACGACAGCGAGGGTTCAGCAGGGAAGAGGCTCCTCGCGGAGTATGAACGCCTGCGCACCGAGGTGCGGGGGGTGTTCGATCGGATCGTTACCGGATAGGTTCGTTCAATTGCCCCTTGACGGGGATTCGTTTTCGCGTTAAACTCTGCATCTTACCCTATGGCCCGCCTCCATCTGCTCCCAACCTGGCATCCCGCCTACTGGCCGACCTGGCTGGGGCTCGGCATCATGCGACTCCTCTCGCTCCTGCCCCTGCCCGTTCTCTGGCTGCTGGGCAGCGCGCTCGGCGCGTTCCTCCACCTCTTCCCGTCAAAGATCAGGACGGTGGCGCGCATCAACGTGGGCCTCTGCCTTCCGGAACTCGGCGAGGAGGGGCAGCGGCTGCTGGTGCGGCGTCACTTTCGATCGCTCGGCGTGTCGATGCTGTGCTACGGGTTCGCCTGGTGGTCGTCGCCGGCCCGTCTCCGCCGGCTGGTGAAGTTCCACGACCGGCATCTCTACGACGACGCCATCGCGTCAGGCAGGGCCATCATCCTGCTGACGCCGCACTTCCTCGCCATTGATGTGGGCGGCATCCGCCTGAGCAGCGAGCGGCCCATGATCACCATGTACCGCTCGTCGCGGAACAAACTGGTCGACGCCATGCTCAAGAAGCGCGGACGGTTCGGCGCGGTCCTGTTCGAACGGAAGTCGAACCTCAAGGCGCTGATCCGTCATCTCCGCGGGGGAAGGCCCTTCTATTATCTCCCGGACCAGGACCCGGGCGGCGCTGAAGGCGTCTTTGTTCCTTTCTTCGGTGTTCCCGCCGCTACCGTCACGGCACTCAGCCGCATCGCGAATATGACGGACGCCGTGGTCATCCCGTGCTATAATCGCATCCTGCCCTGGGGAAGGGGCTTCGAGGTGCGCTTTGAAGCACCGCTCAGCGATTATCCCTCCGACGACCCGGAGAAAGACGCCCGGCGCATGAACGAAGAGGTCGAGAGGGCAGTACGCCAGAATCCCGAACAGTACCTCTGGGGATACCACCGTTTCAAGACCCGCCCCGAAGGCAGCCCACCGGTGTATTGATAGAACTGTACAGGTTTAAGGTTGAAGGCTGAAGGTTGAAGGTGGAAGGCTGAAGGAGAGAGATAGCGCCATTATTGTTTGACCTTGAACCTTAAACCCTGAACCCTGCACCCTGCACCCTGAACCTTTTCCTTCCATCCATAAATGATTTTTATACCTCCCATGAATGATTTAATGGCAGGAGTTTCAATTTTTCTTGACAGAATCTCTATCATTATAATAACATAGCGACCTGTGCAAAAGACAACGGGTCTATTGCATAACGCACTGATAATTATCCAAAAAAGATCGTAATCCTGTCACAAGGAGGATAGACACAGTTCATGATACAGCGGTATTCATACCTGTTTCTTGTTGCGGTGCTTGCCGCCGTTCTGTTCGCCGCACCTGTATTTGCTGCGACCGACTCCGCGCCTGCGGCGCAGGGGCATGCTGATCCGCACGCGGCTGCGGCGCCGGCAGCTTCTGCCGCGTCCGAAGCGCCCAGGTCCACGACACCCTGGTGGGTCTGGCCGCTCGCGCTGTTCATCGTGACGTTCATCCTGGGCATCCTCGCGGTGCTCGGCGGCGTCGGCGGCGGCGTGCTCTTCGTGCCCATCGTCGGAGGGTTCTTTCCCTTCAACATCGACTTCGTCCGGGGAGCGGGCCTGCTCGTTGCCCTGGCAGGGGCGCTTGCCGCAGGACCGGGGCTGCTGAAGCGGAACCTGGCGAGCATCCGCCTGGCGCTTCCTGTGGCGCTCATCGCCTCGTCCGCTGCCATCGTCGGGGCGATGATCGGCCTGGCGCTCAAGCCTAACGTGGTGAACACGCTCCTCGGCGCGACGATCCTGTTCATCGTGGCCATCATGGCGATTGCGAAAAAATCCGACTTCCCGGTGGTGGAACAACCCGATAAGCTGTCGCAGGCCCTCGGCATCATGGGCATCTACCGCGAGGAGTCCATTGGCAAGGACGTGGAATGGAACGTCCACAAGACGCCGATGGGGCTGGCGCTGTTCATCGTTATCGGCGTCATGGCGGGTATGTTCGGCCTTGGCGCCGGCTGGGCCAATGTCCCGGTATTGAACCTTCTGATGGGCGCGCCGCTCAAGATCTCGGTCGCCACGAGCAAGTTCCTGCTCTCCATCACCGACACGTCCGCCGCCTGGGTGTACCTGAACCAGGGCGCAGTGTTACCCATGATCGTGGTGCCGTCGCTGGTCGGCATCATGCTCGGCTCCATGATCGGCGTGAAGATCCTTGCCAAGGCGAAGCCCAAGGCTATCAAGTGGATGGTCATCGGGCTCCTGCTCTTCGCAGGCCTGCGGTCCCTGCTCAAGGGGCTTGAAATCTGGAAATAGGGGGACACCACCATGAGTGAAAAGACCAAGGCATCGGAAGAACAGATCGCATATGCGAACGTCCTGAACATCGGCATGTGGTTCGGGCTCGCGCTGCTCATCATCACCTTCTTCATCTATCTCACGGGCGTGCTGCCGAGCTATGTTCCCATCGACGACCTGCCGAAGTACTGGACGATGCGGGTGCACGATTTCAATGTCGCCCTCAAGGCACCCACGGGCTGGGGATGGGCGTCGCTCGTCGGGAAGGGCGACTACCTCAACTTCGTCGGCATCGCCATCCTGTCTGGCCTCACCATCCTGTGCTATCTGGTGATCCTGCCGATCCTCGCCAGGAAGAAGGACAGGGCCTACGTCGTTATCGCGATCGCGGAAGTGCTGGTGCTGTCGCTTGCGGCGAGTGGCCTGCTCAAGGTCGGCGGGCATTAATCATTCCCGAAGGGGACCATAGGATTGCCATGACGCAGGCGGCCGAATAAGCCGCCTTTTTTTGTTTTCTGAACAACCGCCGGCCGGAGAGAGCGGTTGGTCCCGGCCTATTTTCCCGTTGACTCGCATCGGTCTTTTGGTGTAAGTTCTCACGCAGTCCCACTGGTATTTGAAATGAGGAAGTGAAGTGATCTTTTCTCTCGGCAGCATACTATCCCTGTCCTTTATATCACTGTTCGTTCTGATGCCTGAAGTACCCTCCCTGCAGTCCGGTCAGCGCATTCTCATTTCGGTAACGCTTTCACTCCGTGCATTCGCATGCACGACCGTTCCCATTCTCCGGTCGCCGCACGGTATTGCTGTGTCGAGGAGCGGCCTGATCCCGGCATCGTGGTCTACCCTGGTCACCTGATGTCTGTTCTGCTTTGCCATTCATACCGTACTCACTCTTCTGAAAGGGGCTAGCGCGTGTCACACGAAAAGATCAAACCCAAGCTTATCACGGTCATCAAGGAAGGTTATACGAGCCAGCTATTCTTCAAGGACCTGACCGCGGGCATCATCGTCGGCATTGTCGCTCTGCCTCTCGCCATCGCTTTTGCCATCGCTTCGGGAGTGAAGCCCGAGCAGGGGCTCTATACCGCCATCGTGGCGGGTCTGGTTATCTCGCTGTTGAGCGGAAGCCGCGTCCAGATCGGAGGCCCCACCGGCGCCTTTATCGTCATCATTTACGGCATCGTCCAGAAATTCGGGTACGACGGCCTGGTGATCGCAACGATCATGGCGGGCGTGCTGCTCATCATCATGGGGATCGCCAAGCTCGGCGCCGTGATCAAGTACATTCCCTATCCGGTCACCGTGGGTTTCACGGCGGGGATCGCGCTGATCATCGCGGTGGGCCAGGTCCGCGATCTCCTGGGGCTCACGATGGAGAAGGTGCCTGCGGAATTCATCGAAAAGATCGTCGCCTATTCGGAGCATGCAGGATCGATCGCGCCCGTCGCGGCGGGAATCGGCATCGCGACCATAGCGATCGTGTTCCTCTGGCCCCGGGTGACGCAGCGCGTGCCCGGGTCGCTGGTGGCCATCCTTGTGACGACCGCTGCCGTGCAGCTTTTCGATCTGCCGATCGAGACGATCGGCAGCAGGTTCGGCAGCGTGTCCGGCGCCCTGCCCACGCTGCGGCTGCCGCATGTGGAATGGCGCACGATGTCCGCACTGGTCTCGCCGGCAATCACCATCGCATTGCTGGCCGGCATCGAGTCGCTGCTGTCTGCGGTCGTGGCCGACGGCATGACCGGCCGGAAGCACCGGTCGAACATGGAACTGATCGCCCAGGGCGTGGCGAACATCGCCTCGCCGCTCTTCGGCGGCATACCGGCCACCGGCGCTATCGCGCGGACGGCCACGAACATCAAGAACGGCGGGCAAACGCCGGTCGCCGGGATCATCCACGCGTTCGTGCTGCTCCTCATCATGCTCTTTTTCGGAAAATGGGCGGCACTTATCCCCATGGCAACGCTTGCGGGCATCCTAGTCGTGGTCGCCTACAATATGAGCGAGTTGCACCATTTCGTGAAGCTGCTCAAAAGCCCGAAGATGGATATCGCCGTGCTGCTGGTGACGTTCTTCCTCACCGTCCTCGTGGACCTGACGGTGGCGATCCAGGCGGGGGTGGTCCTTGCGGCGCTGCTCTTCATGAAGCGCATGTCCGATGTGACCCAGGTGGGCTATATTACCTCGATGATCGGTTTCGAAGAAGAGGATGAGGAAGATGCAAAAGCGGACCCCAACAATATCAATAAGTTCTCCGTGCCTGACGGGGTCGAGGTCTTCGAGGTGAACGGGCCGTTCTTCTTCGGCGCGGCTGAACGCTTCAAGCATACGCTCAATCTGATCGTGAAGAAGCCGAAGGTCCTGATCCTGCGGACGCGCACCGTGCTGGCCATGGATGCCACGGCGCTGCACGCGCTGGAAGAGGTGTACGATATGACGAAGCGGGACGGGTCCGTGCTCGTGCTCGCCGGGATCCATGCGCAACCCATGATCGCCATGGATAAGGCAGGTTTCCTCGATAAGGTGGGGGTCGAGAACGTGTTCGAGAGTCTCGGTGATGCATTAAAGCGGGCGCGGTCCATCATCGGTGCACCGCAGCCTGAACAGCAGGCACCTGCGGTGCTGGAGGTAGACTGGGAAAAGGCGCCGGGAAGCAAGGTCCGAATAGAGCGCCGCCGCCGTCCCTGAAATGTTCTTGACTCCTGTCGAGCGGTTGTAGTAAATTCTTTCTGTTCGTGTCATACGTCATACGCGTTGCCGTGCATCGCCGGCAGTACGGTATTTGATAACATGAGCATCGAAAGCAATCAACCTTCGGGCATAGCTCCTCTTGCAACCTTCGCGGCCGCTCTACCATCCGGGGTATCGAAAACAGGACCTCGTGCGGAGCTCTCCCTGTACCGCCTGACGCTTAGGGCCGGGAGGAGGAGAACATGAGCCTGTCGCCCTTTCTCCTGGTGTCCTGTTCTTTTCTTCTCCTGGCGTTTCTCCTGCTGCTCACACCGTTCCTGCGCTCCAATCAAAAGCTCCTCATCGTCTCCGGTTCCTTCCTGATGACGGTCGCGTCGCTTGCGGCCGTTGCCGCCGGTGTCTGGACCGTATCGGACAACATGGTGAGCCGCGTCGTCCTTCCGCTGGGCCTGCCCGATCTCCCGTTCCACATCCGCCTTGATCAGTTGTCAGGGTTCTTTCTGGTCGTGATCGGACTGCTTTCCACCTTTGTCTCTATCTATTCCCTGGGATACCTCAAGGGATATCTGGGTCTTCGTTCGGTGACCAGCCTGGTCGTCTTCTCCGCGCTCTTCCTGGCGGGCATGCTCTTGGTGGTCCTTGCTGATGATGCTTTTTTCTTCCTCATCGCCTGGGAGATGATGGCAGCCTCGTCCTACTATCTGGTCCTCTTCGAAGATGAACGCGTCGAGAACCGGCGCGCCGCCTTCCTCTATTTGGTCGTTGCCCATGTGGGCGCCATCGCCATCCTGCTGTCCTTCGGAATCATGGCAGGGCTGGCCACCGGCTTCACGGGCTTCCAGAGCTATACCTTCGACGCCATGCGGGAGACCGACCTGCCCGCGGGGCTCGCGGCGGTGGCCTTCCTCCTGGCCTTCTTCGGCTTCTCGGCCAAGGCGGGCGGCATCCCGCTCCATGTCTGGCTGCCGGAAGCGCATCCGGTCGCGCCTTCCAATGTGTCCGCGATCATGAGCGGCGTGATGCTCAAGACAGCCATCTACGGCATCGTGCGGGTCGTCTTTGACCTCATAGGCGACTTTCCCTGGTGGTGGGGCGCAATGGTGCTGGTCTTCGGCCTCGTTTCGGCCGTCCTGGGCGTGCTCTACGCCCTGATGCAGCATGACCTGAAGCGGCTCCTTGCCTATCACTCCGTGGAGAACATCGGGATCATCCTCATCGGCATCGGGCTTGCCATGATCTTCACGTCCTTCGACCTGCCGCTCCTGGCAGCGCTGGCGCTCATCGCCGGCCTGTATCATACGCTGAACCACGCGCTGTTCAAGGGCCTGCTCTTCATGGGTGCGGGCGCGGTTCTCCACGCGACCCATGAACGGAACATGGAGGAGATGGGGGGGCTCATCCGCTTCATGCCCTGGACCGCGGTGTTCTTTCTCGTCGGCTGCATATCGATCTCTGCGCTCCCGCCGTTCAATGGGTTCGTGTCCGAATGGCTCACCTACCAGGCGTTCCTCCTCTCGCCGGGTCTGCCGAGCCCGCTGTTGAACCTGCTCATTCCGCTGGGGGCAGCGCTCCTTGCCCTCACCAGCGCCCTCGCGGCAGCCTGTTTCGTCAAGGCCTTCGGCGTGACCTTCCTAGGCCACCGGCGCGGGCATCATCACGGCATCGTTCACGAGGTGGGGTGGTCCATGCGGATCGGCATGATGCTGACATCGCTTTCCTGCCTGGCCCTCGGCGTCCTGCCCACGGTCGTGATCCAGTGGATGGACCCCCTTGCCGAGATGCTGGTCGGCGGGACGATCGCCGCCTCGGCCTCGGGTTTCGGATGGATGTGGCTCACCCCCATCGCCGCTGAACGCGCTTCCTATTCCGCCCCGGTCGCCTTCATCGGGATCCTATCCGTCGTCGTCGTAACCTATCTGCTCCTGCACGCCCGGCCGGGAGCGCTGCATCGGGTGCCGCTCTGGGACTGTGGGTTTGAAAAGATCACCAGCCGGATGCAGTATACAGCTACGTCCTTTGCCATGCCGATCAGGAGGATCTTCGGATTCATCTTCAGCATCAAGGAGCACGCGGGCCAGCTTCCGCCGGCTGCGCACCCGGCGTTCCCGCAGCGGCTGTACTACCACCTGCGGGTGCGGGACCGTTTCTGGATGTGGATCTACCAGCCTGTCGTGGACGCGAGCTTCTGGCTTTCCCGCAGGATCGGGAGGATGCAGCACGGCCGCATCCAGATATATCTGATCTATTCGTTTGTGACGATCCTCGTTCTGCTCATATTCTTGTGAGGATCCATAACGCAGGCTGTTTAGACACTGAACCTGTAGGAAAACCCCTGAATGAGCATGATTTTGATCGTTCGGGAGGTAGCAGTAAAGTCTCGGATCGAAATAGAATGTGCGATGGAAGCGCGTCAGAGTCCGAATGACGGGCTTTTCCTCATCTGATTAGCATCGGATGACTTCACAGCAGTTCTATCGCATTGAACGAAACGTGGTGCGTTGGTGTTTGAAAGGGTACTTTTCCTACAGACTCACTGGGGAC
>JAFNGD010000066.1 GCA_017885365.1 Nitrospirota bacterium | reverse complement strand
GATGCTGGTGAGCAGATGTTTGTTGGTTGAGTCGGTATAGCCGTAGATGGAATTCGTGCCCGGGCCGGATGAGGCAGTGAGGTTGCCGATCCCGTCGTGGCTGTAGGACACGGTCCTAATGCCGTCCGTGATGTCGGTAACCCGGCCGGAAGAGCTGTCATAGTGGAACAACACCCATCGGTTGGTCAGATTGCCGCCTGCGTCCTTTTCCTCGATCCTGCTCAGTCGGTAGGCGTAGGCAATGATGTTCGTTGAAGACTGATTGACATTTGCTGGAAGGAGCCCCCAGAGAGGAAATCTCTGGTCCACCTCATAGTAAAAGGCCAATGAATTGCCCCTTGCGTCGAACATGCTCAGAAGCCGGCCCCTGGCATCGTATTTTTCCGTTTCACCATTCTTATCCGTGTAAGTGAACGCTCCTTCGGTATTCTGAACGAGTGTGCCGCTGTCGCCGGACTGCCCGACATACGCAGAGCCGCTTGCCTTGAACCTCTTTTTTCCGCCGCATTCCCGCCGGATCGTCACCGATCCGTCCGCGTAAGTGTAAAGGCGCTTGTCATAGTTGAACGCCCACCCGTACCCGAGCTGGCTGTCATAGGTCGTGCGGCTGTTGTAGCTGCGGGTGACCCTGATAGGGTAAATATTTCCGATTGCAAGGTCAACGCTCGGGGAAAAGGTCTCCATGCCGGAAAACAGGCTGACGGGCTTGCCGCCGAAGGCAGGGTTATTGCCTGCGGTCTTGCCCGGGCTGCAGAAGAGGTCAGGAGGATTGTCAAGGTCATAGGAAGCGTGTGCGACCGACGCAAATAGAAAGAAAAACAGTGCAAAAACTATTTTATGGGCTTCACGGTGCATGAAGACCTCCTAACGAAGCGAAATAAGAGCTGGAATAAATTGCGATCAGATTTATATTTATTATTTGCCACCACAGTTGTCACCGCTGCACGTTGGACAGCACGGGTCTTTTTTCTCACAGATACTCCATTTGCAATTATTACACGTCTGCGTGCCTGGGCAGCCTTCGCTCGTTGTACATGTCTGCAACGTGTCATCAACACAGCTAGTTTCTTTTCCACAGCATTTATCCGGACTGTTGCAGCAGCCCTTAGCATCAGGTTGCCAAGTCCTTGTTACTAGGAATGTATAGCAAACCGGCGGATGAAAACACTCATCCGGAAGAGGACTCGTCCTCCCATTTGGATTACACCACCACGCCGGCAGCAAATATATGTATTTATACGACGGGAAGGAAATGTCAAACGGCGGACTCATATTTTCAATAGTCGCACCATGCACATTCTCACCCGTATAGCACTCAATTGTTGTCGTCCAATCGCAATCGGCTACGGCATCTGAGCCTAGCGCATAGAGCGCTAACGAAGCGATAATCGCCATCCTTATAATTATCTTATGTAGAATTCCTACCGTCATATCCCCTCCTGAAACAGGATCTCGCTTTACCACGAACATATTTTTATCATCCCGCATCATAATGTTTCTCATGGTTCAATACCCAATCTGCAAACTGCCCCATGCCACTGTGCTTTTACCGGACGCCGGGTTCATTGCTTGGACCTTTACGGTGTATATTCCTTCCGTGTCTACAAGGAACTTTTTCTCGGTTGGATCCGATGTATCCAGTCCGTTCCATGTAAACTCGTTATCTCCGGCGGTCTGCGGCTGGTTACTCAAGATAGTTGTCGATGCGCCAGTCGGTGAAATGAGCGAAATGGTCACGGCGGCATCGGCAGTAAGATTGTATTTTATCTTCACGAATTCTCCATATGAAAGTTGTATTTCGCAAGGATCGGTTACGACCTGGCCGATTTTCGGAATATCCGTTCTTGTAACAATTATGTGATTCTCCCGAAGAGACTTGACTCCTACGTAAATAGGCAAACCCGCACACCCGCGATATACGAGTTTCCCTTCCGCATCCCTTCCGCTCCAGGAGGCGGTTTGGTTTCCGGCCCCCATGGGTATGTCGTAGACGATTCTTACGCCCCATGCGCTGATATGGGCATAGGGGCCCGGCATGTCAAGATCCCGGAGATCGTAAAAATAACCGCAATATATATAAACACGGGCAGTCATTGTCAATCCGTAGTCGATATTCATAGAAACATTCCCGCACTGGTCGACTGTTTCCGTCATGGATGCGTTCACGGACTGAGTTCCGCCGGGCGCATCAGGACTGTAGCGTCCCATTACGACGCCATCGGCTACGCCTTCCAGGACATAGAGATACGCCTCGTCCGAGACGATCTGCCCGCTATTATTCTTTCCGTCCCAGGTAAAGTAATAGCCTGCGGCAGCGGTACAATTCTGGGACGTCTGATAAACCGGCGTTCCTGACGGCCCCAGTTTTTCAGGAATGATTTTCAAGTTCATCGTCATCGGATGGTTGATCGTGAAGAAGATCGTGACCGTGTTCGATGCCGAGACATCCAGGGCGTTGCTGCTGACAGAGACATTGGATATGCTGATGCCGTGCTGCTGTATGGAGACAGTGGCCGCGGCGCTGTTGCCCGCGGAATCTGTTGTCGTCGCCGTTATAACATTCGCGCCCCAAGCAAGATTGCTTATCTTGCAGCTCCAGGTGGTGGATGTGGGATACTCCACCTGGCCTGCGACTGCAGCGGAACTCACCGAAATCGAAACCGTGGAAGCTCCATTCACGGTCCCGGTGATCGTCTGGCTGGTCGTGCTTGTGGGCGAGGTCACGGGGTTGATGCTTATGACAGGCGGCACCGTATCGACCGTAAAGGTCGTCGTTGCGGTCCCGAGCTTGTTGTTTATTCCCACAGCCTGAACGACAACAGTATGATCGCCCTCGGATAGTGTATCGAGACTGTCACCGGAGACTTTGGATACAGGCTGGTCGTCGACCCTGACTGAGACGATGCCGTCGCTGATAGCGTAATTCAGCACCGGCGTATTAGTATTGGTCATGCCCGGGACTGGCGAGATGATCGTCACGGTCGGCGCCGGCGCGGTAATATAGTTGTAATGAGCCAGCACTTCGTCGGCGCGCAATGCCCGGTTATAGACAGCAGCCTCGTCGATGAGGCCTTTGAAGTAACTGTCCCAACAATAGGGTACGTATTTGGAGATTCCTCCGATCCATAATGGGGTTGTCGGTTTCCAGAGAGTTTGTGCGTAGGACCTGGACAACACATTTGCCCCATTGACATACA
>JAFNGD010000065.1 GCA_017885365.1 Nitrospirota bacterium | reverse complement strand
ATTCACATCTTCAGCTTGAAATATGCACACATTAGCAGATGAGCTATTCACTCAGCTTCAGGAAGTTATTTGCAACTAGCTATCATCATCCATCATACGGTGCTTGGGCCGTTCTATATCGTCGAACTGGCCGGACTTGACCGCCCAGAGGAAGATGAACCAGCCGGCGAGGCCGACAAAGAACATGAGAATGATCAGCGCGATGATCGTCCAGAGCATACGTCAACCTTTCTTGACAGGATTACAGGATAAGATCGGATAAATCCATGAAACTTGAATCTGTAATTATTTATTTCTTTAAAACCGAGATTGCTTCGCTTCGCTCGCAAAGACGGCTAAAGGCAAACCGTTGATATCCTGTCAAATCTCCTGGTATCTTTGATGATCGCGTAAAAAGTCTTGTCTCACACGAAGCCACGAAGATCACAAAGGAAATCTAGAATGTTTTCAACAGGTTTTTCTTCGTGCCTTTGTGGCTTTGTGTGAAAAGAGAAGTTCTTACGACTTCATCATCTTTACATTACCTGATTCTTAACGAATTCATCACCACGGTCACGGAACTTATTGCCATTGCAGCAGCGGCCACGATCGGGTTCAACATCCCGGCCATGGCAAGCGGTATTGCCGCACCATTGTAGAAGAACGCCCAGAACAGGTTCTGCTTGATGATCCGGAACGTTGTTCTCGAAAGCTCGATGGCCTGGACCACGCTTTTGAGATCGGACCGCATAAGCACCACGTTGGCTGATTCCATGGCGATGTCAGATCCCGATGCCATGGCAATGCCGATATCCGCTGCAACGAGCGCCGGCGCATCGTTGATCCCGTCGCCTGCCATAGCGACCACCCTTCCCTGATTCCGCAGCCTTGCGATCTCTTCTGACTTCCCTGCTGGCAGCACTCCGGCGATGATCGAGGTAACACCCGTCTGGTCTGCAATGGTCTGTGCTGTACCGATATTGTCTCCCGTGACCATCGTAACACCTATATTCATTCTTTTCAACAAGTGGACAGCCTCTTTTGCATCCTCTTTAGGAACATCCATCAGGACCAGGAACCCGAGGAAATCCTTGCCCCGCGCCACCCATACAACGGTCTTGCCGGTCTGTTCGAGTTGTTCCGCCTCCTGCACAATCGCGGGTCCTATCGCGATGCCATTGGCCTCCAGGAACGTTCTTTTACCAACGAGAACGCGCAATCCCTGTACCGAAGCCTCTACCCCTTGTCCGGGAATTGCCCTGAATGCGTCGCACGGGAAGAGCTGAACATGCTGTTCTTGGGCATACCGTACTATGGCGGAACCCATAAGATGTTCCGACCCTTGCTCTGCCGACGAGGCGTACTGAAGTAACTCGTTCTTTCCTTCTTGAACCTTGAACCTTGACCCTTGAACCTTTGTGGTCGCACTCCGCACTTCTACTACGCTCATCTTCCCTGTCGTGATGGTTCCGGTCTTGTCCAGGACGACCGTATCGACCCTGTGCATGCGTTCAAGGATGTCCCCGCCTTTGATGAGGATGCCCTTCCGGGCAGCGAAACCCGTGCCTGCAAGAACCGCCACCGGCGTCGCCAGGCCAAGCGCGCAGGGACAGGCGATAATCAAAACCGATACGGCATTCAGCAGGGACTGGTCAACAGAGAACTGCCGGTACCAATACCAGAATGTGAGGCCGGAGGCGGCAAGAACGAAAGGGATGAAATAGGCTGATACACGGTCGGCGAACCTCTGGACCGGCGCTGTCGCTGCCTGGGCCTGCTCCACGAGACGGGCGATCTGGGCGATGATCGTGTCCTGCCCGATACGGGTGACCTCGACGACCAGCGGACCCAATCCGTTCAATGAGCCACCGATCACTTCGGAGCCGATCGATTTTTCCACTGGATTCGATTCGCCCGTGACGAGCGATTCATTGGCCTCAGACGTCCCCTGGCGCACTATGCCGTCCAGCGGGACCTTCTCACCGGGCAGTATCTCGATCAGGTCCCCTTTCCTGACCTCCGCGGCAGGCACGATAACGCGGCTGGTCCCCTCGACCACCCGCGCGTCCTGAGGCTGGAGCGCCAGGAGGCGCGAGACCGCCTCGGAGGCTTTGCGCTTTGCCGAGCTCTCGAGCAGCCTGCCGAGCAGCACGAGAGTAATGATCATTGCCGCGGTGTCGAAATAGACCTCGCCTCCCCTGAGCATCTGGCGGATGCTCAACATATATGCGGAGAACGCTCCCAGAGCTATCAAGACGTCCATGTTCAGGGTCCTGTTCCGGACACCCCGAAGGGCGCTATTCAAGAATGGCCAGCCCGAATAGAACAGCACTGGCGTACAGACCAGCAGGCTGCCGTATTCGAGCCATTGCTTGGTTACCTTATCGATGCCCTGGAAGAACCCCGCATAGAGCCCGAAGGAAAGGAGCATGAGCTGCATGGAGAAGAACGCGGCTGTCCCGAAACGGAGCAGCAGGTCGCGGTTCTGCTGTTTGAGCGATGCCTCCTGCGCCGCCGGCGTGTAGGTCCTGGCGAGGTACCCGATAGTACGGATTCGAGACAGTATCTTTCCCAGGTTGATCCGGGAGCTGTCCCAGCGGACCAGGGCGCGATGGGTGGCGAAGTTCACCCGTGCCGAGACGATCCCCGGAGTTCGTTCAAGCACCTTCTCGTTCAGCCAGATGCAGGACGCGCACCGGATGCCGTCGATCATGAGGTCTACTTCTTTGACAACGCCGTCCCCCCTGATGAAGGTCGCCAGTGCCGCAGCATCTTCATGAAGTGTTTCCGGACCGGTATCGCCGGACGTGCGGAGAGCTTTCGGTATGCCCGAGAATTGCCAGTCGCGTTTCTGGTAGAACTCGCCCAGTCCCTCGTCCTGGATCATCCGGTAGATGGCGCGGCAGGCATGACAGCAGTAGACCTTTCTACCAGAGGGTCGGTCGTCGAAGACCGCGTCTTGTTCCGCGACTGGCAGAAGGCAATGGTCACAGAAGGTCGCATGATCAATCGGAGCCGCCATATCAGATCTCCACTCCCTTGTCCGAACGTTCGGGATAGACGAACGGGGCCTCCTGCACGGCCCTGATCTCGTGGCGGTATGTGTTCATCAGGGTAAAGCTGAGAGGGGTGACCCGTTCAATAACATCTTTTCTCGACGCGAAAACATAGATCCGCATGGTCATTGAACTGTTCGCCGGGACCATGAACGGGTTTCCCCGCAGGACCAGTTCCGCGTTCTTGATGCCTGATACGCTCAGCTGAAAGGTCTCCGGCGAGAGGCTTCGGTTCTCGATGATAAGATCGTACGCGTTCAGGATGCTGCCTTTCACGCCGACCTGATGATAAGGCTGCTTAACGTCCCGGAGCACCCAGAAATCAACAGGGACCCTGATCGCGATCTGGTACACCAGCAGGACGCCCATGATTGCGAAGAGCAGCGACAACCACAGGACGCGCGGCCTCGTTCCTTGCTGGGCATCGTATTTCGCCGTTCCCCGGGTGTACCGGACCAGCGTATCCTTCCCGTACCGCTGCCGCTGGAGAGAGCAGGAATCGATGCACTCGGCGCAGTTGATGCAGGCTATCTGTATACCGTCCCGGATATCGATCCCCGCGGGACAGGTCCTCACGCAGGCCTCGCACCCCATGCATTCATCTTCCCGCGATGTATCAAAGGCAATGGTAAGCGTATGATCATCGAAGAAGGCGCTCTGGAACCGGGCATAGGGACAGACGGTCGCGCAGAAACGCTGGCGCACGAATGCCAGGTCCAGATAGATGAGGGACGAGAAGAATATCCAGGACCAGAAGGTCCAGGGACCGACTGACCGGGACAGGACATCGCTGAGAAGATCATAGGGAGAAACGAAATACGCGACAAGGGTGGCCGAGACGAGGCACGAGAACAGCAACAGCAGCCCGTGGGACAGCAACCCGCGCACCGCATGGTGTCCGCTCATCCACGAGGCGATCGTTTCGATCCTGCGGCTGAGGTCCGAGAGGGTCGTCTGGGGACAGGCCCAACCACACCAGATCCGGCCATAGAGCACCGTGAACAGCATGACCCCGACGGCGAACAGCAGGAAGACCAGGAGAAAGAAATAGGCCTCGCTGATCCAGACGACAGACCCGAAGAAGTAGAGCTTGAGCGTGGCAACGTCGAAGCGGAGCGCGCTCTGACCGCGCACCCTGATGAACGGAAGGGCGATCATGACAGCAGCCTGCAGCCAGAGAACCATCCAGCGCTTTGATCGGTACGTCTTAAACCACATACTGGTCCCCGCCTTTCAACAAAACGGGTCAGGCACCTTCATGCCTGACCCGCTCACGCGAAACCTGATGATGGTCATCAGCAGATCAATGCTGATGACTGATGTGGATATACGCTGCAACGCTCCGGATCTTCCCGGCGCCCAATTGTTCAAATCCCGGCATGCCTTCCTGGGTCCCCTTGGCGATGATGCGGGCATGGTCTTTCAGCGTAGCTCCGTATTTGAACTTCGGGCCTTTGAGGGCCGGTCCGATGCCCCCCTCGAGGTTTGCTCCGTGGCACACCGCGCACTCGGCAGCGTAGACCTCTTTCCCCTGTTCCGCCAAGACCATCTGCTGATGTTCCGATTCCTGATGCACATCAGCCTTCGGTTGACCGGTAACGGCTGCCTCCCGGGCCTTCACCTTCGCCTCGTACCTGCCTGCCTGCGACCAGCCGGTGATCTGGGGCATGAACAGATACATATAGACAAGCCCGCAGACGATCAGGCCCATGAACAGGACCGTCATGCCGAGGGGCATCTTGTTTTTGCCTTCCTCGCGTTCCTTTATACCGTCATAGTCGGACATGGCAGGCTCCTCACCGTTGAATTAATCTTCGTCTTCCAGCATGCGGTATTTCGGCGCCTCTACCTTTTCTTTCCGTTTGTTCCGGAACAGGTAGACCATGATCCCCGCCAGCACCGCCGTCAGCAGCGCCGTAAATCCAAAATAGATCCACGCTTTCAATGACATCACGGTCTCAGCTCCTTGCCCAGACGCGTGAGGTATGCGACCAGGGCGTCCATCTCGGTCTTGTTGTCGAGCGCCTTCAGGTCCCCTGCAGTATAGGGATATCCCAGGACCTTCATCTTCTTTTCCGTATAGCGGTTATCCAGCCTGCTGTCTGCGAGCCAGGCATAGGCAGGCATGTTCGATTGAGCGTACATGCTCTGGGGACTCTTCATGTGCATATAATGCCACACGGCGGGATACTTCCTACCAACCCGGGCGAGGTCCGGTCCTGTTCTCTTGGATCCCCACAGGTGGGGCCGGTCGATGGCCGAGTCCTCGAGCTGGGAATAGCTCCCGTAGCGCTTGGTCTCAAAATCGAGCGGCCGGACGATCTGGGTATGGCAGTTATTGCATCCTTCGCGGATGTAGATATCCCTCCCCTCCAGTTCCAGGGGATTATAGGGTATCACCTTCTCCGTGGAAGGGTTGACCGTGCCGATAAAGAGCGGGATGAAGGTCGTGACAAGCGTACCCACCAGGATGGCGAGCACTGCCAGGATCATGAAGGTTACGGGTTTCTTATCGACGTTCATGTCTGTCTCCTAGGTTCCTTCTCTATCAGGCAGGCTGTTGAAAAAGTATTTTACGTGTCTTTGCGAGCGAAGCGAAGCAATCTCGTCTTTCAAAAAATTAAAGATCGCTTCGTCGCAGAAAACACTCCTCGCAATGACAGAACAGGCGTTTTTCAACAACCTGCTAGTATAGTGCGTCCAATGGTTCTTTACGTAAAGCAGTCTCTCTTCTTTTAAAGAGGGGTCTTGCAGTCCTTCACGAGCCTCAGTTTCGAACCACCTCCCCAACCCCTCCTTGGCAAGGAGGGGCAGTAAAGAGTCCCTCCCCTTGCTAAGGGGAGGTTAGGTGGGGTGAATTCAGTTGAATCCAAGAGCGAGCGCATTCCCCGTAGCTTGCTACGGGGTTAGCGAGCGATTAGAATAACTAAAATACCTTGAGGATCGAAGATTCCCTGCAGCTTGCTGCAGGGAGCTTCAATTGCATAGATAAAGTAATTTACGACGCACTACACTAGTGCGTCCCTACGCCTTTTGAGGAGCAGGAGCTTGCTTGATGGTCTTATAGATGTTATAGACGAACACCAGGAAACCGGCGAAAAAGATGACGCCTCCCATCGTTCTCATGTTCCAGAAGGGATAGTTGGGCGTCAGTGTCTGAATGAAGTTCGGGTACGCAAGGCTCCCGTCGGCGCTCAGGGCCTGCCACATGGCGCCCTGCCGGATGCCGGTGATCCACATGGTCACGGAGTAGATGAGCTGACCGACCAGGACGAGCCAGAAGTGAACGTTCGCAAGCTTCACGCTGTAGAGCTCGGTGTTATAGATCCGCGGAAGCATGTAATAGTACCCGACCGACAGGGTCATGGTCACCCAGCCCATGGTACCCATGTGCACATGACCGGGTACCCAGTCCGTAAAGTGGATCAAAGCGCTGAAGGAGCGGATCGCCTGGCTGGGCCCCTGGATGGTCTGGAGGCCATAGAAGGTGATGCCCAGGACGATGAACTTCACGAGGTAATTGCTCCGCATCTGCTCCCATTGGCCGCCCATGGTCCCGTAGCCGTTTATCACCGAGGCCCACGACGGCGCGATCAGAAAGATACTGAAGGAGATCGCCACGGTCTGGATCCAGTCCGGCAGCGGCGTATAGATGAGATGGTGTGCGCCGGTCCAGAGGTAGGCGAATACGAGGGACCAGAATCCGATGATGGAAAGCCGGTGGCTGTAGAGCGGCACTCCGGTGGTCTTGGGAAGAACATAATAGAATACCGCAAGCGGGATGGTCGTGAACACGAAGGCTACGGCGTTATGACCGAACCACCATTGGACATTGGCGTCATTGGCGCCGGCGTATGCGGAATAGGATTTGAACAGGGACACGGGGACCGAAATATTGTTTCCGATGTACACGATCGCAACGCCGATCACCGTGGCGAGGATATACCAGAGCGAAACATACATCTGCTCTTCCTTCCGCTTCATGATCGTGGCGATGATGTTGATGGAAAATAACACCCAGAGAACGACGACGCCGATATCCAGCGGCCATTCAAGCTCCGCGTATTCCTTGCTCTGGCTCATGCCGGCGAAGAGAGACAGGGCCGCCAGGACGATCGCGATGTTGAAGAAGTAGAGCGTGAACCTCGCCAGTCCGGGAAATGCCAGGGGCACCCGCCCCAGCCGCTGGACCAGGAAGAAGAACAGGCTGAATGCCGCGGGAACCGTGAATCCATAGATCAGCGCGTTCGTGTGGATCGGACGCAGCCTTCCGTAGGTCAGCCACGAGGTGAGGTTGAGTTGGGGATAGACGAGCTGGATCGATATGAGGATCCCGACGAGCAGCCCGACGACCGCCCAGAAGAGCGATGAAACAGCGAAACCTTTGACTGCATCGTACTCATACTTGATCTCGTATGCCATATTCAGCTT
>JAFNGD010000064.1 GCA_017885365.1 Nitrospirota bacterium | reverse complement strand
GGCGATATGACATGAGAATAGGGACCGGGAGCGACCGGTCCCGGCGGAGCAGCCACCGGAGACCCGCCGGCAATCGGTTTCTGGACAGGCGGAGCCGACGGCTTGGCCGCGGAACAAGCTCCCAGCATGAACAGCAGGAGAATCAATGACGGGGCGAGGATAGTCCGTTGCATATCAGTAGTGGTACGTTCGTATACAGTCGCTTATGCCGTCATTGCGAGGAGCGCAGCGANNCGAGATTGCTTCGCTCGCAATGACGCGTTCCGGGTTTTTTTACGACTTCATCAGTTCTGGTACAGGATCGAAAGCCTTGCACGCTCCGCGGGATTCGAGGCGTTTTCCGCGTCAACCTCGATCGTGTACAGGTACGGCATGGGAACAACTTCGACCATGCCGGCATTTCTGTACGCGGTACCCGCAGCATCGTAGAGCGAGGAGCTGGCTTCACCCGCCGAATTTCCAACGACGGTATTGGCGACCTTTGCGTACACGTTGTATTTCGTCGGCCCGGTCCCGAGCCTTATGGTGAAGTCATAGGTATCCGAAGTCTTCGGATCAATCGTGAGGCTGGCATCGCATTTGTTCGACCACGTCGCTGTTTTCGTCAGCAGCTTTGCCTGCATTCCCGCGAGTTGCTTGCCCCCTTCAGTGGTTCCCGTGCACCCTGCACTGGTCGTGGGAGTCGTGACTGCGGCTGAGAGGCTATAGGCATTCAAAGAATCGAGGAACCCGGTCTGATTGCCGGGCTCGCCCTGGAGCGCCACCAGTTGTCTCGTTAACTCCCATCCGCCGTAAGCTGCATCACGCACCGTCAAGTAACGTTTCTCAAGGCCGCTGATCTGTGTTCCTACCGTGATCATATAGATCA
Organism: Nitrospirota bacterium; assembly: GCA_017885365.1. The sequence continues at coordinate 11,287 of JAFNGD010000064.1, read as the reverse complement.
GGGTCGTCATTATCGCCAAGACGATCGTGGACAGGACGATCACAATGAGGAGAACAACCCCCCGCTCATTGTTCCTTCCGGAATGACCGGGGAGGTCCTGGCAACGGGTCATATAGGGTTTTCGTTTCTTCATGTTCTTCACCTTCTCCGTCTCTCTGACTCGCGGATATGTCACTATATATTGCTGGGCCTGACGACAATCGTATAGAGCTTCCAGCGGTAATTTTTCCAGTCGGGAATGGAATTCGACTGAAAATCAAACGACCTTCCCACAGTGCCAAATACGCCGCCGGTTTCCCCTACGAGGACGGGGTTCGTGGGATACGTATAGTTATTGTCCCGCTGGCCTTCCTGGGCGAGAATGTACACCCGGACTTCCCTGACGAAGTTCCGCACTTCGGCGGCAGTTAACGTATGAATGTCCTCGTTTTTCTGGAGATTTCCGCCACTATCAATATAGAAGTATGCGACCTGCATGTCCGCAACGCAATCGAGGATTGGCTGGTCCGCGAGAAAACCCGCGCTGTTTTTCGTTTGATCTATGACCGCCTTGTAGAGAATGCCCGTGCCCTGTGCGCAATAGCGGGGAAGATCAGACGCTGAAGCAGGCTCCTGGACATAATAATCCGCCCGGTTGAACGGCATCTTTGGTTCCGTGTTCGGGTCCAGCCCGTAAACGATGCTGGGGTCCGACCGGGTGGTGGAGAAGCTGGCGACATCCGAGAACCTGGTGGAGAAACCTGCACCCACGGGGACCAGCGTCCGGGTGGTCGCATCCTGGGAAAGGACAATGACATAGGGGGACGTTGCGGCATACCCCAGGTTCTCGTTCAGCGGCGTCCAAACATTGGTTGATCCCGCGGGAGATGTATAGAGAAAATTCCAGCGATCGACGGTGCTGTTATTCGCCACGTTGACGGCCTTGATCACGAGGCGGTCGGTCCCGTTCCATCCTGTCCCGTCCCCGCTCACAAGGGCCCGCGGCAGGTTCGACGGAGCGTCCTTGTATATGGAGGCTGCTTGCTCCTCTTCGTAGTTCATCGGGGCTCCCCAACTCCAGGGAAGCCCGTAGCCGGCGTTCTCGATGTCCCGCCTCATTATCTCGAGGCCCAGGATCCCTTCTATGTTGGTCAAGGTGATCTTGCTCTGCTGTTTGAAGTCCGACAGGATCGCGATGAACATCTGGGACACACCCACGATCACGATGGTGAAGATCGCCATCACGACGATCAGCTCAAATAAGGTAAAACCAGATTCACGGTTCTTCATTGTCTCCCCACAATAGCGGTGGTAGTGTGGCTGTAATCCGATCCCCTGTAGTTCCACTTGACTTCCACGGAAACCTGCTTGCTGCCCGCACTGATGTCCCCGATGGTCGTCTTGACTGAATAAATTGTCTGGCCGCTCCGGAACTTCCTCGTGACCGCGTCAGTGGTGGTGCCCGCGTTCAGCACCGGGTCCGTAAAGGCCTGCGAGAAGGTCCTCGCCCGGAGATTGCCGACTGCCTTATCGGCGATGCGGGCGGCTTCTTCGCGCAGCGAATTCTGCAGATTGGTCTGGAGCCCGACGATCGAGGTCCGCATCAGGGCCAGCGATACGACCAGCAGGATCACCAGCGAGATCAAGACCTCGAGCAGGGACATGCCCTTGTTATTTAGCTTTACACGATGATGTTGTGACATCCCATTTCCCCACGTTGTTCTTCAAGTCTGATATGATGATGCAGTCATATTCGCCGTTCAACTCCCGGGTAACGCGAAACGTCCCCGCGCTCGTCACAGACGTATCAAGCAGACCCCGCGACGTGAACCGCAGCGCGGTGTAAGCGTAGTTCCATGTATCGGGATAGGAAACGGTAAATTTCGAAACCAGGTACTTCTGCATGATCCGGGTATCCTTGGCAATATCAAGCTGAGTGTCGCCGTCGGGAGCGGGATCGGTGTCCTCATAGATGGCATACTGAGCAGGCGACGCCGTGAACAGCACGAAGTGCAGCCGGTTCCGCTGTATGGCCTTGATGCGAGCGTTCATCAGGTCGACGTACATTTCCTTTAGGTCCTTCTCAACATTCAGCCGGTCATTAATGGACTGGTAGGAATACAACCCCATCCCTACCAGTATACCAAATAATGACATGGTGATGATGAGTTCATTCAACGAGAACCCTTTGTCGTCCTTAAGTTTCCCTGTGCGGACAATTTCCATAGTCCCTCTCTACCGTTCCTTGATGTGGATCAGCTTCTTGGTCGCCGGGGGATTGGAGATGATCGAAAGGCCCTGCGCCTCCGGCGGTTTGCCGGACATGCCCGCCGACTTTCTCCCTCCCGCATCGGTAAATGCCTTGGAAAGGTCCTTCTGTTCTATCGCGCCGGTGGACACCTGGATCAGTGCCGTGCCTTTCAACTCGCCGGGAGGTCCGCCGGTATTATATTGCATGGCCCAGATGAAGCTCTTGCCGCCAAAGGCACACAGATCGGCGCTGGGCTTATACGTGGTAAAGAACAGAAGACCTCTCCCTGCGGATGCCAGGGGGTCGGTAATCACCCGTTCGGCCAAGTACTCAGCCGGGGCCTCCGGCGCGTAGGTATACGTCCCCTTTGAGTCGAGCGCCAGGTACCAGCCTTTGAAACCTGAGGCGTTCGCATCAGANNCGTGCAGGCAAAGTCATACCCCGCCGAGGTGTAACAGGGGTCCTTGACACCAAACAGGAACCGCCGCCCCTCCGGGTCGTCCATAGCTCCGACACTCATGTAATAGTATCGCCCTGTGCCGAAATACGTCCACAGGTTTTTATTGTCCTTGTCGAGGATCTTGGTCGTCGCCGACGTTATCGGACCTATGTTGTCGAGGACTTTGCTCCATTCCCACGTGGAGGGGCTCGGGTCTCTCTTGGTCACAAGCCTTCCCACGCCGCCGTTCGTCCACGTATTAATCTTACAGAGATTGTTGCTCGAATACGGGGATGGGGCCGCGGTATCGGCAGTGCATTTTTTTATGTACGGCACGTACATGAGCTCATCTTGAAAGTCTTGCGTGTCCGTGTCGAGAGCGGCCGCATAGAGGGAGCCCGCGAAGGCATCGGGAATTGTCGTATCCTTTACCCAGTAGTTCGTATTAAGCGTCCATGCGTCCGCAACGGGTTTCGCCAGATTAAGGATGAAGAGTTTCAGGTTCTGGTTTGATTTCCCCATGAACTGGTGAGTGGTCGTGTCGATCGGCCCTGTCGGGCCCGAGCCGAAGACCACGAACCAGTTGCCGTTCGTTGTTTTGTCGGATACCCCTGAGATCTTCCCGTTTATCCTCATCACCGCAGGGCCGCTGGTCGCGAAACCGAGGTCTGCATGCGAGAATTCCCAGAGCAGTGTCGGGTTGTTCTGGTCCGTAATGTCAAGGGCAAAATAGGAAGAACGACCCACATTCGTGTAACCCACAGTCTCGATGGGCGTCTTTACGCATTCCGCATTCGCACCCGTATTCGTACACGGATCAGTCGAATCTTTGCATGCCCCGCCGAACCTCATTCCGCCTATCAGAATGGTCCTATAGCTGCTGGCGGTCCGCGCATCGTCAGGTAAACCATTGATGCTCGCGTCAAAAATAAAGGGCGTAAGGTCCACGGTATAGAGATGGCAATAACCGGGGTCCGCCAGGTACTTCAGGTAAGGCAGGGCGTTCTTGGGGATGAATGCCCACATCTCCTTGCCGCAGGGCGTGGTATCACCGGGTTTGCAGACATCGCCCGTGTCCGGGTTCACCATCCTTGACACCTCCGTAGCGCCCTGGCCGCTCCATTTCAGCTGGAGGGTCCCGAGCTTGAAGGCGTGCAGCATCCCGTCGTTGCCCCCGGTAAAAACCATGCCCCGGCCCTTGTATGCGGCGGTGGTGGTGAAATGATCGTTGCTCACGGCATCTCCCAAGGCCGCAATCTTCCCCACGGGACCGTACTTGTCGTCACCGTAAAAGATGTTGTATCTATTCAGCGGAAGCCACGATGATATCTTGGGGGTCGAGTTCACGATATCGCCGAGCTTCCAGACTCGCGCGGTCGTGTCGATCGACTCGATTTTTATGGTCCGGGAACGGTATCCGCTGACATCCACGCCCTGGATCCAGTCGATAAGTTTCTTCGCCTCGCCGGCGGTCGCGCTCATATACGACGCCAGCGTCGCTGAATTATCGGCGTCCGGGGTACCGGCTGCCGGCAAGGGGTCTGTCGCGTTGCTCGAAAAATTGCCCGTCAGCAAATTTTTCCCGTCGATGGTCGTGTAGATCTTTCTCTTCCCGGCGGCAGTAGTGACGTTCCTCTTCCACAGCATCGTGCCCGCTTCCCAGAGGTTCCCCAACTCTTCAAATTCAGCGTCCGCCAGTTGAGTGCCTATCACTCCGTTGCCAGCGGGGTCCTCCCACACGTGCGCTTTTGCTTTCGCTGAAATATTTTCAAAGAAGAGAGAAGTGATATAGTCGTGGGTGGATCCGGCTTCTGTGGCCATAAGATTGAGAATACCGTCCCCGTCATCTTCCCGAATGTTGCTGCTCGCCAATTTCGGGTCCACATAATACCACATATTGGTGAGCCTGCCGGTCCATGCGACATCTTCTTCCATATTTGCGGCTGTGTTCTTGAATTTTCTCAGGGGATAGAAAACCGCCTGGATGAGGTTGGCGCCGCTTCCCTCGCCCGAAGCGAGCACCGATGCCGCCGTACCCGACGACGCCTTGGCAAGCATTGCCCGGAGGGCGGCGTTCATCTGATCTTCAAGCTTTTGCGGATTCACGACAAGGAAGTAATTGTCAGGGACCCCGTCGCCGTCCTTGTCCCATTCCGAGCATCTTGGATCCGGCGTGGCGGTACCGCAGGTAGAACTCGTATACGGCTTGCCGTTGCCGTCAAAGTCGTCGAATCCGCCCCACTTCGCAGCGTACCAGAGGGGGTCTTTCAAGAAACCTGCTCTATTCCCGGTTGCAGTAAAGGTCCTGCTGTATGACAGCGGCAACTTCGCCACAATGTCGGGTGTGCCGCCAGCGGTGGAAGCACTGTTAGGAACATCCTTGTCCTTCACGACCAGATAGAGTCCGTCTTCGGTTGTCCCGGATATGATGAATCCCAGGACCTGGTCGATGCATCCAGCGGCATACTCGGACGAGTTCACAATTACCTCGATATCATTCGTACCCAGGGTATCGTCGCCGCATGACCCGTAATTATTGGTTTTCGCGGCCTTGGTGCAGATCTCATAGCTTACGATTGCGTCCATATCATAGTCAGAGCCCTGCTCATTATCCTCAAAATTGATACGATATTTTGCATAGACAACATTGTTGTCGGTATCATACTTTATGGAATCGACATACAGATCAACGATCTGGTTCGTTGGGCAATAGGCGTTGCTGGTACAACTGCTGATAGTCAGTCTGTTTTTGGAAGCTGTCGTGTCTAGCGCGAGAGCACACTTTGACGCACAGGGAGTGTACACGTCATATATATTACCTTTGCAGCCGCTGATGGATTTGCCCACCGGCAAGACGGAGACGATATTTGTGCCTGCCTTGAACTTTAAGTCGGGAAAGGGCGATCCGAGAGCGATGACAAACGTATCGGCATTCGGTATGCCGGCGGAGGTTGTGGTGGTGGTGTTTGTTTTCAACAGCGTCTTTCCGTAATAGGCAACAGCTGCCGCGTTATAGGTCCCTTTCTTGGTAGGTTCTTCCGGGCAGAGACCCTTGGCTTTGCTCAGTTTGGAGATTGTCTTGGAGGTGCATACAAAGTCGTTGGTCGATTCGTTTTGACCGATAAACCAGGCATTGCTGTTGATGCTTTCTGTATCGCCGATGATGTCTGCCAGGGTCGACACATTCATGTTCAGCATGGGAGGATTGGAGTCTTCTGTAAAAGACGAATTGTAAGCGCCAGGTAGTTGGTCGTCATCATAGCTCGTATTAACATCGCTCAGCACCAGCGCGAAGGGTCGAGAACATCTCGGAAACAGCGAATAGGGTGGGAAATAATCGCTGCCTTGCTGATAGCCCCAGTGAGGATGTGACAGTGACAGATTTGCATCCTTATTGCTGCCGCCGGCATACTCAAAGTCGGTGGTGGGCGTATTTTTTCCTGCAAAATAACGGAGGCCTTCATACATCAGCTCGCCGATGGGATTGCCCCACATGCGGCACTCGCCCTGATAAATCCCGCGGGAAAGTACCACTCCGCAGGGTCCTATAATATTGTTTGCAGTCCGGTCTCCCGTGGTATTATAACTATGGCTACCATAATCGAACCCGATCACCTTAAAATAGTCAAAGGTCGTACCAATGATATTGCCCGGATCTTTTTGAGAGGTAATGATGTAACCGTTAGTGGAAGTAATTTCATCAGATATGCTGCCGATGTTCTTACGCAGTACGCCGCCGGAGAGGTTGTTGGTATAGGACGTTGACATAAGCCCAAAATACATCTCAGACTTGTCAATACACTGGCCTTCAGTTGAAAACGTGCAGTCAGAATTAGCGTTGCATGGTTTGGTCATGGTTTTTGAGCAGACCTTGTCGCCTGTGGAATTTTCCCCGTATTTCTGGAGAAGCCCGACAGGCTTATACGATGGCGATGACGTGCCATATGCTTTACAGTTGCTTTCCAGCCCTATGCTTGAGTCGCAGACCTTTACCCTGACCTCACGATCAGTGATTGTCCCCGTTGACGCGCCGCCAGTGAAGGTGTCGGCACAAACCGGCCCCTCTTTTGACGCCCAATCCCAGATGCGGTGTGAATTGTCTGGAATCATCCTTAATAAGGGCGCGCCATTGTCGGCCGTCGTGGTGCTGCAGAAGAGGTGCTGTCTGCCTGAGCTTGTTCCGGTGACGACGGGTACCCCGTCATTGATAAAGCTGTCATTCTGTATCGTACAATAAGCAGTGGAAGGAATGTTAACCGTTTTGTAACCGAGTTTATTCGAACAAGAGGCGTTCGTACAGGGGAAAGGTAAGAAAGGTGACGACGCGCTCATATCGGGACTCTTGTACCAGACCGTGACACCATCCCGGCCCGTATGGTGGGACGTGCGGACGAGGATCTTTTTATAACCTGACGAATTGAGGTTTATCGTCCCCTTCTGGTTCGCATCGCACAAAGTTGTTGTCGGTGTTGGTGTAGTAGTGAGGCAGCTTGTATGGCAGCCGTAGTACGAAGCCACGAGCGTTCCTTCGACCTCCACTTCGGCCCCGTCGTTGCTGTCGACAATAAACTGCCAGTCGCCTCTCAGGTTTGTACTACTACCACTACCACTCGTCACATTAAATAGCGCTTCAATCATAATATTATAATCGTCGTAATGCTCGGTCGTCGGGGACAGCCGGGTATCGAGGAACGACGTGACCTGAAAGGTGTCGATGAAGTTTGCAGCCGTGCTCGTAGCAAAGGAATACATCAGGTCGGCATGGTCCGTGCCGCAGGTTGTGGTTAAGGGGTGGTAATAACGGGCAACCGTAATTTTATTGTCGATAGTGTTTATGCTAGCGGTAGCGGAACAGGTGGTGGGTTGCGCCGCGGCATCATAGGGTATGAGGTAGTTCCCGGCGGCTGCAACATCTTCACAAGTATAACCTGAATCGCAGTCGATGTCGCTTTGGCATACATAGGTAAATTCAGCCCCCTTTTTACAGAGCCTTCCGGTAAATTCCTTGCCCCAGCTGTGCGCGTCCTGGGGTATAAATACCCGCTCCAGCACAGTCGACGTGTTGCTGTCAGAACTGCGATGGCCGCCATACAGGACCTTCCTGAGCACATCCATCCTGGACATGGTCATCCAGTTCAGGACATTGCCGCTCCACTGGTTGGCAGAGCAGAATTTTGTGGATGTTACTGATACAGGATCAAACTCTTTGGCGGTAGTGGAATAGGTGTAGCACTTATGATGATCGAAATAACCATAGTAGTCGATGGAGTGCTTATAGGTCAGATCGATCCTGCCGTCATCATCGATGTCTGAGGCATCGTTGAACGCCTCGAAATAAAACTTGTGATCCCTTCCCGTCTCGAACATGACCAATGGCGGCACCGGCTGTGAGATAAAATTAGGGAAAGCGCAATAATCGTTCATGCTTGCCGCAGCAGATGCCTGATTGGACAGAATGAAGAGCCCTGCATTTGCAAGGAATAATAAGATAATCAGCTTATGGTTTTGGATGGTCTTTCTTATCATTTTCATTTTTTTTCACCTTCCAATCATGATTTCGTACAAAGTATTAGCAATCTTCTTCGCTGATACCGGATCGCCTCTGCGGATGTCGGATACCCTCGCCGGCTTATGATAGTAAATATCGTTTTCCTGATAAACAATGACGATCTTGCATGTCGCATCGATCTTATACTGACTGCCGTCGATGGTAATGGTATTGCCGCTCACGGAATCCACGTTGCCGGAGATATAAACATGAACCGTGTTGTACGCATGGCTGACTGCGATGGTACATAACAATATCACTGCAATAAGGAGTCCTATTCTCTTCATACATGCCTCCAGGAGCCGGTAATGGCGTCCGCGGATTTAAACAACCATGAACATGACAGAAACAAGACAGCGACCGGGTTGGGTCAGCATGTCATCATCCCCGTCGTCCGTTCAGTTTTTCTTTCTTCTCTCGTTACTTCGGCCAACATAAGGTCGTAGATATCCCAAAGGTGAGACTTGCAGCCTGGGCAGAATTCCCACATGACCTCCTCAGGGCAGGCAGTAATAATGGTCGCTCCACAGTGATGGCATATGAGTCGGTATTGGGTCATATCGACTGTTTACAATGCAAGACATGTACCGTATGTTTATCATTATAAATCAATGTCTTATAATTATTTTCGTTCCTTTTATATAACTACTAGTATCCATCTATGTACTTCATTACACATACCGTTGATCCAGTGATCTATCGTCCACGATGGGCTGGAAAACGGCATTTTCCGTATGCACCTGGTTGCTTATCTCCTGAGGAACCTATCAACCTGTCCCTATTTCGCATGAATAATTTTCTTGCCCGCAGAAACAAAAAGACCGCGGGTCGCGTCACGGCACCCGCGGTTTCATCAGGTGATTGCCTTATGGAATCTGCTGTAACTGTTCGTCCATCTCAACGCTGCGGAGAATTAGTTCCCTCCCCTGCTCGCAGGATATCTTAGGATATCTTCAGAGTCTGATCCATTTGTTGCCGCCCTTCGACCGCCATAGGGTTGTGTGACCGTTCAAGGCGACAGTGATCGCCATGGTCTCCTTGCCGTTCGTCAGGTAGACCGCGCCGGTCGGGACGACCACTCCCTTGGTCAGGAACTTCGCCCGGTTCTCGGTCCCCTCTCCCTTGAATGTAATACCGTCCTTGGGTGGCGCCTCGGAGGGGTCCGACGGCTTTCCGGTGACGCCGGGGGCGATTCCGAAAGATATCCCCTTCGGTAGTTGCATCCTGTTTTCACCATTCAGAAGATAGGAATTGGTCTTCGGATGAAAATCAATGTGATAGTTCTCCCCGTGTGTTAAGACGGTGAATCTCGCCATTCTTATGTCCGTGCCGATCATCTCCGTAGCGCCCTGCAACTCTATCGAGAGCAGATAGTCCTTCATGGATTGTCCGGCGATCGTCGCCAGGATTCCCATGACGGCCACGACGATCATCTGTTCCGGCAGGGTCCATCCTTTCCTTCCGAGCCCTTTCATGCGACACCTCCTTCAGCAGAATGTAAGTGCTGACCAGGAGGATACAAAAGAGGTGTTTCAGATGAATGGAAAGGGATGTGCGAGATACAGGTTTTTACTGTTTCAACGAATATTATTGATGTGCGGGGCGGACTGCTGAGGCAGAGGAAATGGCGCCACGCCGGAAACGGGAGGGATCAGATCAATAATAGCGGACAGACGGAAGATCACTTTTCAGAAGGACGATTCCCGGCTGAAGCGCCCATGAGGTACTCATGCATGGCCATGGCTGCCTTCCGGCCGGCGCCCATGGCGGATATCACCGTTGCCGAACCGGTCACGATGTCGCCGCCGGCNNTGGTGCCGATGGCCATGATGATGGTATCGACGGGGATGCGGAACTCCGAGCCCTTGACCGGCCTCGGCTTCCTCCTGCCGCTCGCATCAGGCTCGCCGAGCTCCATACGCACGCACTCCACTGCATTCACGAAACCATCCTTGCCGAGGACGCGCACTGGCTCCGCAAGGACCTCGAAGCGCACGCCTTCTTCTTTCGCGTGATGGACCTCTTCCCGCCGGGCAGGCATATCCTCTTCCGTCCGCCGGTAGATGATGATGGCCTCTCCGGCACCGAGCCGTAGGGCGGTCCGTACGGAGTCCATGGCCACGTTGCCGCCTCCGACCACCGCGACTCGCTCCCCTTTCCTGATGGGCGTGTCGAACTCGGGGGAGTAGGCCCGCATGATGTTCATCCGCGTCAGGAACTCGTTGGCCGAATAGACCCCGTTCAGGTCCTCGCCCTCGATGTCCATGAACTTGGGCGTGCCGGCTCCGGTGGCGACGAAGCATACGTCGTACTGTTCAAGGAGCTCATCGATGCTGATGAGCTTGCCGACGACCACGTTCAGGCTGATCTCGACGCCCATCCGCTTCAACAGATCGATCTCGCGCGCCACGATCTTCTTGGGCAGACGAAACTCGGGGATGCCNNTAGAGCAGGACGCCGCCTGGTTCATGGAAGGCTTCAAGGACCGTGCCCCTGTGGCCGAGCTTCGCCAGCTCATAGGCGCAGGCCAGGCCCGCGGGCCCGCTGCCGACGATGGCTGCCTTCTTGCCTGTCGGTGGAGCCACCGGGGGGGCGTCCACAAGATCGTGCTGCATGACCCAGTCGGCCGCGAACCGCTCCAGCCTGCCGATGCCCACGGGGTCGAACTTCTTGCCCACGACGCAGCGCTGCTCGCACTGTTTCTCCTGGGGGCACACCCTGCCGCAGACCGCCGGGAGCAGGTTCGACTCCTTGATCGCGTCAAGGGCCTCCTTGAACTTCCCTTCCTTCACCAGCTTGATGAACCGCGGGATGGGGACCTGGACCGGACATCCCTGCACGCAGGCAGGCTTGGGGCAGTTGAGGCACCTCGCGGCCTCCTGCTGCGCCAGGTCGACCGTATAGCCGAGCGAGACCTCGTCATAGTTCGATCTGCGCTGCTGAGGGCCCTGTTCAGGGATGGGTGTCTTGCGGGGGGCGATCTTGGAAGCTGGCTTCCGTCCGGCAGCGGTTTCCGTCATAATATCGGCTGTTCTCTGTTGAAGATCCCTGCAGCAAGACTTCGGCGAGC
>JAFNGD010000063.1:6026-10914 GCA_017885365.1 Nitrospirota bacterium | reverse complement strand
GAACGCGCCGATGAGGATCCGCTCAGTGATGGACATGTCCGGCGCTTCGATGCGGAGGCCTGAAGAGGTCCTTCCCCCTAAGCCCGCGCCGCCTTCGCCGGCTGGTGCCTTGCCTTTCTCCAGAAGGTCGAGGATCGCCTGCACGCCCGCCTCGATGCCGCCGTTGTAGTCTCCGGCCTTGAACCGCGGCGTCATGACGTTCCGGACGATGCGGCCGGCCGCGAGAGCGGTGAGCGTGCCTTCGAGGCCATAGCCGACCTCGATGCGCATGCGCCGGTCCTTCGGCGCCACGATGACCAGGACGCCGTTGTCCTTGCCTTTCTTGCCGAGCTTCCATGACTCGAAGATCTTGACGGCATATTCCTCGATGTTCTCGCCTTCGAGCGAGGGGACCGTGAGCACGACGATCTGGTCGCCCGTCCTGTCCTCGTGGGCCTTGAGGCGTTCGGTCAGTGCCCGGCGTGTGGCGTCGTTCAGGACCTCCGCGTTGTCGGTCACGCGGCCGGAGANNCCGCAACCGCGGGCGCCGTGGCTCCCAGGGCCTCTTCCAGGCCGGCCAGCCCCGCTTCAAAGGCTTTCGCGACCCGGCCTGACGCAAGCGGCGGCGTCATGCGCGTGATGATCCCCAGCGAGGCTTCCCGGCCGAGGCGTTTGGACAGCCCGGTATCGGGAAGCATGATGACCTGCCGCTCGAACAGGCTGACGAGCAGCATGATGCCCGTCCGCCCCCGCGTGGCGAAGACCTCGCGGGAGAGAAACAGGGACTCGGCGTACTGCCGCGTCTCCACCTCGGCGCGATGAGCATCAAGGAAGAAGCGGGCGAACCCCGGCAGGCTGACGCAGGCCAGCGCGCAGGCCGCGCCAGCCCCGAGCGTCGCGGTCACGGAAAACAGTATCGCGGTCGACGTGGACCATCCGGGTCGCAGCAGGTCCAGCAGGACGACCGCAAGACCGGCGACGGCCGCCCCCAACGCGAAGGCCTTCCAGGGCAGTTCGGCATAGACGTCACTGCGCTCGACGACGGAGAGCACGATCTGGGCGCCTGTCCGCTTCTCCGCTTCGGCGACCCGCTGGTCGAGCTGCTGTCGTTCCTGTTCGGTCAGGATATGTTTCATGATGGACAATTCCTTTTAGACACTGAAACTGATAAAAACTTTGACACTGATAACAGCCGATTAACATCCTGAAGAAACATGATCAAGCATGTTCATTGATGCTTTACCGTTAAAATAAGTTTCTTAGATTCATCATGCACCTTCAGAGCCCTTCATCCGCCTTGATCCGTGTCAAAGCCGCTTTTTCATGCTTCCTCAAGGCAGTTCTCTGCGTCCTCAATGTCAAAGAACTTTTCTTACATCTCCACCTTCGGCGCCCTTGCCGCCCCTTCCTCGGCCTTGAAGGGTTCCTTCAGCTTCAGATGGAGCAGCAGGCTGTTCGTCAGGTTGTTCGGAAAGATCCGGATAGAGGTGTTGAAGGTCTCCACGGCCTTGTTGTACCGCGAGCGCGCTACATTGATCCGGTTCTCCGTCCCCTCCAGCTGGCCCTGCAGGTCCATGAAGTTCTGATTTGCCTTCAGGTCGGGGTACTTCTCGACCACGACCATGAGCCGGGACAGCGAGCTGCTGAGCGCGCCTTGCGCCTGCTGGAACTGCGCCAGCGCCTGCGGGTCCTCGAGCATGGCGCTCGACATCTTCACCTGGCCGACCTTTGCCCGGGCCTCGGTCACGGCGGTCAGGGTCTCCCTCTCGTGCTTCGCGTAGGCTTTGACGACCGTCACGAGGTTCGGAATCAGGTCGGCCCGGCGCTGGTATGCCGATTCCACGTCCCCCCATGCCGCCTTGACCGCCTCCTCGTTGGCCTGCATGGCATTGTACCCACAGCTGGACAGCAGCGGGGCAATCGAAAGAATGAGCGCGACCAGCATGATGTGGATCTTCATGTGTTCCTCCTGTAATAATGGTCTTCAGCGTCCAAAGCTCAAGCAGCCGGCGCGTTTGACCGTCGGCAAGCTGACCAGCGATGAACCCTGTGAAGACTTACCCTTGCCGCGAAACTCACGAGCGGTGAGTCTTAGCATCGATGCGGTCGTGTCGCCTGTCACTCGATTTTCTTGATCATCTTCTTTCCCGCGCCGCAGGACGGGCACTTCCAGTCATCGGGCGGGTCCTCGAACCGCGTGCCCGGCGGGACCTTGCATTTCCGGTCGCCCTTCGCGGGATTATAGAGGTAACCGCAGTTGGCTATCTGGCACTGCCACATGCCGCCGAGATCTTCATCTGACAGGGAACTCCTCCTTCACGCAGGGTTAATAAGGCCGGTCCCGATCGCATCAGTCCCGCCTTCTCCTTGTGGATGCTTCTCCTCGCGAGAGCGCTGTCAGTGCTTCACGTGCCCTCCCTGCTCCCGGGAGCGGCACGCGACTTCCAGCCGTCCCCTTCACGCCTGTCCCGCGGCCGGACCTGACGGGATGATCCCCGCACCGAGCTGTTCATGGATGAAGAACCGGAGCAGGGCGGTGTCCTCGGGCGCGATATCCACGAACTTCATCCCCATGCCCGGTTCGCAAAAGGGCCCCTCCTCGAAGGAAACGACATAAAGCACTTCCGCCCGGAGGTCCACCATCCGGTCTCCAAAGGAGATGCTCACCCCGGTGCGCGCCTTCACCGGCCGGGGCTCCAGGGTCCGGAAGAACATCCCGTATTGGGAAAGGACCGTAACGTAGCCCTCGGCCCCGCCGTGCTCGTCCCGCAGCTCCGCCGGCAGGGCGGTGGGGATCCGGATGTTCTCACGCGAGCCCTTTTCGATCGCTTTCTGAATGACCTGGAAGACCTCGTCGGGATTGACCGGCGTCCGGAGAAGGCCAGCCAGCTCACCCCGCGACACCCGTTTCTCGAGGTCGCGGTCCTGTCCGTTCACCACCATGATGAGCGGCATGTCCCGGAATCGGGCATCGGCCTTGAGCCGCGCCGCCAGCTCAGCGCCGACCTCCCCTCCCTCGGCGAAGATTGCCACGGCAGGCGCCACGCACAGGAACTCGATGCCTTCCCGGGCGTTGCTCGTGCTCGCGACGGTGTATCCGAACCTCTGCAGGAGCATGCTGAGCGTGAACCGGTCGTTCCAGTCCGAGTCCACCACCAGGATGTACCGCATCTGCCCGCTCACCAGTGCCGGTTCGGTCATGGCAATTCTCCGCAGACGATCAGAATAAGGATGCAGACAAAACATCCATGGAATAATGGCAGCGCAGGACCGCCGACAGATGAACTACGGTCCTTGTTGACCTCCACGGTCGTGAACGTCGCAAAGAACGACCCGGGGCCTCCGTCCTGCCGCAGCACGGATAGGGCGATCGCTCTCCCGACCTCCGTTTATTCGCTTTCCGCCGCAATGCCGCGCGTCACCTCGTCGTGAATGAACTTCCGGATGACCTCCCGATCCTCGGGTGCGATCACGGTGAACCTGGCCGCCATGCCCGGGTCCCGGATCGGACCGTCACCGGACCGGTGGCTGTGCAGGACCATGGTGTCGGTATTGACTGCGCGGCCGTTGATGTTCAGCTCGATAGACACCCGCTCGTTCCGGCGGGGAGGCTTGAACATCCGCACGAACACACCGTTCTCCGAGATGTTCATGATGTATTCTCCTTTGTCAGCGTCCAGGAGAACCTTGTTCACCGAGACCGGGAGAGCGGTCGGGATGCGAAGATGCGCGCGAGGCGTGGTTTCGATGACCGCCTGGACCGCCCGGTACAGGTCCTCAGTATGGACCGGATTCGTGAGGCAGGCCACGGACCCGCTGATCTCGACCGGCCGATGTTCCACGTGCTCGTCAGGCCCGGGAAGGAGAAGGAGAATGGGCAGCATGCGGACATCGCCTTTAATGTTCCTCAGCATCTCCAGGCCGCTCATGTCGGGAAGGACGAGATCGGTGATCACGAGCGCCGGCAGGGCCACTGCGATGATGTCGAGCGCCTGTTTCGCCGTCTGGGCGGTGCAGACCTGATAGGCGAACCGCTGCAGCAGCATGGAGATGCTGAACAGGTCGTCTGAGCTTGCAGTGACCACAAGGATGTAGCGGCGGGGTTTACCGGCGATGCCTTTCAGCGTCCCGCTTGTGGTCTTTTCCATCAGCGCCCCTTCCCGGACCCTGTCGCGCTATCGACCTTTCGCTTTCACCGGCACCACCAGCACCTTGCAGGGCGCGTGGCCGATGACCCGCGACACGGTGCTGCCCATCATGAGCCGGGTCAGCCCGGTGCGGCCGTGGCTGCCCATGACAATGGTTCTGATCTTGCGCTTCGCCGCCTCGGCAACGATCAGTTTGTAGGNNCCTGCGCGTCCCAGAGCTCGACCTCGGCGCTCACCTCGAACACATGCATGACGATCAGCGTGCTCGAACAGGCTGCGGCGATATTGATCGCCTCCTGCACCGCGGTCGTGCTGAACCCGGACCCGTCGGTTGCCACCAGCAGTTTTTCGAACCCCGGTGTGGGACATACGTTCTTAGACATGAGAAGCCTCCTCGCCCGCGCGGGCCCTATCGAATGCATCATGGTTTCCGTTGGTCGAATGACGGGACGGGAATGCCGTGCTGCACGGCTCCCCATGGAGAAAGAATATCGTACTTTCCTGAAATGTTCAAGAGAATGCACAACTATTTGGCGGTCCAGACCACCGCCCCTTCATTGCGCACTCGTGATGGAGGGCTATCGTTCGTTCTGCTGCTTCGGGAGAGGGCAGGCCTCTCCACCTTTGTGGCGGCGCACCAGCTCGCGGAGGGCCTCGCGCCGTGCAGACGAAAGCCCCAGGCCGTCAAGCTCCTTGAGCAGCGCCGCGTACGAGCCTTCGCCGCCCAAATAGCCGTTCACGCGGGCCACGGCGGTCGAGGC
>JAFNGD010000063.1:1272-6017 GCA_017885365.1 Nitrospirota bacterium | reverse complement strand
TAAGGCACGATCTCGGTATGAACGGTGCTCCCCTGCTCCCTCGCTACCCGGGCCTTCGTCTCCTCAGCCAGCCTCCGCTGTTCTTCCGAATGAGTGAAGATGATGGAGGCGTACTGACGGTACCAGTTCCGGCGCGTGGGATCGTGGCCCGCCCAGAAGACGTCGAGCAAATCGCGATAGGTGACCTTCGCGGGATCATAGTCGACCTGGACCGTCTCGGTGTGGTCGCCCAGGTCGCGGTAGGTGGGATCAGGCTTTTCGCCCCCCGCGTACCCTACCCGCGTGCGCACAACGCCGGCAGACTCCCGAACCGGGAGTCAGGGCCCCAGAATCAGCCAAGGGCAAAGGTGGCGGTCTCCAGCTTCGACGGAATGGCGCGGTCGATGGGCGGCAACTCCGTTGCGAACACGGTACTTTTCATGGCACGCTCACCTCTTCCGGTAATGGACCAGCCTGCGTCCAGCGCACAGAGCAGGCCTAGGCCGATGCAAAAGACGATGCGCTTCACGGCTCACTTTCCCGCAGACACGAACTTCAGGGAAGCCGAATTCATGCAGTACCGTTTGCCCGTGGGTGGCGGCCCGTCTTTGAACACGTGGCCGAGGTGGGCGTCGCACCGTGCGCAGAGCACTTCGACGCGCTCCATGAACCACGACCTGTCCGTCTCGAGTCGCACGTTGTGCTCCGAGATGGGCTGCCAGAAGCTGGGCCAGCCCGTCCCGGACTCGAACTTGGTGTCCGACCGGAACAGGTCGATGCCGCAGCAGACGCACTGGTAGACCCCCTTCTCCTTGGTCGAGGCATACCTGCCGGAGAAGGCCGGCTCGGTGCCCTTCTTCCGGGTGATCTTGAACTCCTCCGGCGAAAGCATTTTCCGCCACTCGTCGTCGGTCTTTACGACGCGGTCCACTTCCTCAACCTTGTCCGTCCGGTGATCATAGATCAGGACCTTTCCCGCTGCGCTCATCTTCTTCTCCCCCGCAATGCCCGGCTTCCAGGGCAGCACCAGCATGCCCAGGAGCCCTACGACGAATTGATTTCGTGTCATGGCCGTACCCCCTTCTCCGGGCCTATAGCCGCCCGGCGCATCCCCCTTTTTGTATTGTCCAACTTCCGGGATTCGAAGGCAAGAGAAATAGAGGACTTTGTCCATCCCATATATACCGGCCAAGGCCCGGGAAGGAACTCCCCCGGGCCGGCAGCAGCCCCGCAATAGAACTGGGCGGGGATCAGCGGCGGCAGGACACCTCCGTGCGAAGGGCCCCGCTCGCGACTTCCTGTTCCAGCTGCTTCCCCACGCCCTTGCCGTACACGGCTTCTACGGCGTTCACGAATGCCGGAGAGAGGCTTCGCGAACGGCCTCGCCGCAGCGTATTGCACCGGAAGGTCAGCGCATCGTCGACGAGCGACAGCACTTCCTTTCCCTCGGAGAAGTTCATCGGCCAGAGCAGGCACGCCTTCGGCTTTACCTGCTCCGGCGGAAGCCCGAGCGCCGAGCCGGCCGCGTGCAGGGAACACTGGACCTTCCGGCCCGACCGGAACGCGAACAGGCAAAGGCCGTCGTCGTCCGTATCGATGGCGAACAGGCCGGGCTCCACCTCGTCGAATAGGTTATCGTACCCGTCGCCGGTTTCGAGATGGGGGCAGAAACGGGCCGCCTCGGGCAGGACCGGGATGATCCGTTCGAGCTCCGCCGTGGTCACGCAGACCTCGTAGGCCGAGCAGCAGCAAAGCTCGCCCGACCGGCATCCATCGCAGTTGTGGTCCACGGACAGGATTGACGCGAGGTCTACGGTTAGGACGCGTGGACGCATGCGCCCTGCTTTGGGTGATTGCTTTGATCTTTTCTTTACGGGCATTGCTGAGAGGCCTGCCTACTGGTCGTCCCACGAGCATTCCGGGATGCCACTCGCAGGTTGGAGAAAAAGTATTGAACAGGTTGTTAAAAGACGGATCGCCTGTGTCATCCTGAACGAAGTGAAGGATCCTGGATGTTTGTAAAGGCAAGATTCTTCGCTGCGCTCAGGCGGAAAGAGGCAGGGAAACTTCAGGGCGCCAGCTTTGGCGTCGGTGGTGTCGTGCATGGGACTTCGGAAAGCTCCCTTCCCGGATGCATTAGTTCGCGGCGTCGGACTCCCGCGCGCATTGGAGATAGAGCTCTTCGACCTTCTTTCTCGCCCAAGGGGTCTTCCTCAGGAACTGAAGGCTCGACTTGATGCTCGGGTCGTTCGTGAAGCACCGGATATTCACGGACCGTCCCATCCTCTCCCAGCCGTACTGTTCCACCAGCCGGGTCAGGATCATTTCCAGGGTCATGCCNNCTTCTTGTACCCGATGCCCCGCACCATGAGCTGGTAGTCGCCGCTCTTCGCCAGCTTCAGCCGCTTCATGAGGGACTCCGCGAAGGCGAGGCTCTTGTCGACCTGGAACCTGTTACCGCCCATCAGGTGCGGCACCACGCCCCAGAGCAGCTGGAGCCTCCTCAGCACCTGCTCCGACGGCGTCAGGACGATGATCGGCGACGACGGCCGGTCGGACGCAATGACGAAGGCGGTGCGGCCGGTCCGGGTCTCGACGATGATGCACCGGACCATCAGGTCCCGGGAGAGCTGCGCAATCGCCGCGCTGACCGCGTCCTGGACACCGCCTCCCCGATGAGGCAATGGGTCGCGGAACAGCCCGTTCCGCGAGAAAAACCGGTAGGACTCGGTCTCGCGCAGGATCGCATCCATCATGGCGAGGGCCTCAACGGGGTATTTGCCCGAGGCAGTCTCGCCGGAGAGCATCACCGCGTCGGCGCCGGACAGGCAGGCAGCCGACACGTCGGTGACCTCGGCGCGCGTGGGCCGGCCGTGTTCGATCATGCTCTCGAGCATCTGCGTCGCCACGATGACCGGCTTGCGGTGGCTGATGCAGGTCTCGATCAGCTTGTCCTGGACAAAAGGCACCTTCTTGGCCGGCAGCTCGACGCCCAGGTCCCCCCGGGCGATCATGATGCCGTCGGCAGCGGCGATGATCGCCTCGATGTTCTCAAGCGCCTCGGGCTTCTCGATCTTGGCGATCACCGCGATGTCGGCCTTCCCGCGCCGGAGCAGGCCCTTGAGATCCTCGATGTCCTTTGCCCTGCGCACAAAGGAGAGGGCAATGTAATCCACGCCGCCCCGGATGCAGTACTGTGCGTCCTTTCGGTCCTTGGCGGTCAGCGCCGGGATGTTCATCTTCGTGTCCGGGAGGTTCATGCCCTTGTTGTTCTTGAGCACCCCGCCGCGCAGCACCTTCGTCCGGACCTTGCTTCCGGACTTGCCCAGGACCTTCAGCTCCAGGTTGCCGTCGTCGAGCAGGATATGCTCGCCGGTCTTCACCTCAGACGCCAGCCGCTTGTACTGGCAGGGTATGAGGGTCTCGTCGCCCAGGACCGCGTCCACGGTGATGGTGACCAGGGAGCCGTCCTTCAGCGTAACCGCGTCGCCTTTGAACCTGCCGACCCGGATCTTGGGTCCGCAAAGGTCACCGAGGATGGCGACGGGCATGCGGAGCTGGGACGATATCTTCCGGATCGTCCGGATCGTGCGCAGGTGGTCATCGGCCTTGCCGTGGGAGAAGTTGATGCGCGCCACGTTCAGGCCCTTCGTGATGAGTTTCCGGATCATTGCGGGAGAGGAGGACGCCGGCCCGATGGTGGCCACGATCTTGGTCCGCCGGAAGAACAGATACTTGTGCTTCAGGCCGAGCGAGAAATTGTCCCTGTCGTCCGCAGTCGCGTTGTCTTTGGTCATTGCTCTGCCTCGTTATGAGATGATCCTAGAAAAAGCATTGAGACACGGAATACGCGGATTAACATCCTGATAACGATGGATAAAATCCAAAGTAAAGCATTGAAGGTTCCCTGCGGCCTGCTGCAGGGAATCTTCAACCGCCTGTCAATGCATAATCCGCCGTTATCCGACTCTTATCCGGTGCGATCAGTGTCAAAAGCCGTTGTTAGGATAATCTCTATTCCCTGCCCGCGAGCGCCAGCACCTGCTCGACGAGCTGCTTCGCCGCTGGCCGGTCCTTGATCCGCACAGCACCGGCGAGAAAGCGGCCTGACTGCTGGACGACCACGGCCCCGTAAAGTGGATCATTTGCCTCCAGGGATATCCGGCCCGAAGACTCGGCCACGCGGACATTGCTGCCCCCGGTCTTGAGATAGGCGTGGTATCGATCGAAGGCGGCGCGCGCTGCCTCGGAAGTCGTTTCCAGCACCAAGAAGACCTGCGCCTCGTCCTTGCCCAGGACCGCGTCCGCGATCAGGCCGCGGCGGAAGAACTCGTATCCGAGAAGGCTTTGCGCTATGTACCGCTCGCTCTTCTTCACCACAGCCGGGACCAGGAACGCGTTAAGCTCCTGGGGGCGTCCAGTGCTCCGCGGGAGATTCTGCGCTATGGCCCTGCCGCAGGCGAGCAGCACATCCTTATCGATGGTCGTGGCGCCCGTGACCTGAAGCCGCACGAGATAGCGGTCCTGGTAGAAGAGCATTTGGGACGAGGAGATCGTTCCTTCAACGCCGATGGCGGCTGCGGTGGAGTCCTTCCTGCGGTAGTTGGCGAACATCCCGAAGGCATCGAGCAGGGAGCCCATGGCGTAGACGTCGGCATCGAGCGCGATCTTTGGGTCCTTCCTGCTCTCGTACCGCGCATAGGCAAGCTTCTCGAATCCGTAGGGGAAATAGAGCTCTGATTCGCCGTTGATGCGGTCGAAGAGGG
>JAFNGD010000063.1:0-1248 GCA_017885365.1 Nitrospirota bacterium | reverse complement strand
CCTATTATAATGAAGGCGATACGGGAGATGCGCATTGGTGTTCTCATGACTTTTTACGCTGAAATCAATGGTGCGAATAGGTCGCGACAGCTGAATTGATTTGTTGTGTGTTTTATTTACCAGGCATCAATTGACATTTACCTGTCCGATCATTAACCCACACGGAGAAGTGATTACCAGGATCGTTGGCCTTGCCTTGATAAAACACCATCCAGCGTTGGTCTTTACTTATAAACTCATATTCCGCTATTGGCGACTCGTATTGGGAAAGGTTGTATCCCTGTCGTTGAGCCTCAGCGTTCGCTATGGCAACTGCATCGGTCTTCGTCATGCTGGGTTTTCCATTTGGACTTTCAGCTATAACCTTGGAGGTAAACACCACGGGCATGAACGCCGCAAACAGCAATATTACTAGTAATTTCTTCATGTCTCCTCATTCAACCAGTGGTTATGCGACACGGACCCTGTTACTTCACCTGATATTTGCCCGCCTACTCTACGCCAACATCGTCCTAGCCCGCTCCATCTTCGCTGCGATGTTCAGCCCCTTGGCGCACTGCGCCGCGCAGACAGGACATTCGAGACATGCGTCAGCGGACGCAGATGCGTGGAGCTCGCGGTAGGTGGACAGGGCAAGGCCGCGGTCCTGATATCCCCCTTCGGCATACATGAGCGCGCGGTTGACGGTGCTGATCTGCACGCCTTTGGGGCAGGTCCCTTCGCAGGCGCCGCAGAGGTCGCAGTAGAAAGCCGCGATGGCGGCATGGTATTTCCGCAGGATGCGCTCATCAGCATACTGGAACGGCATGCCCATGACCGCGATGTTCTCGCGCAGCTGGGACATATCCTTCATGCCCGGGATCGCCATGGTTATGTTCGGGTTCTGGAGCGCCCACTTGAGCGCCGCCTGGTGCGGGCTGATCCTGCCCAGCGCCTCGGTCTTGTACCCGCCCGCCTGGGTCTTCATGGCGATGATCCCGACGCCTGCCTTGGCGGCGCGTGCGATCGCCTCGCCCACCTCCTTGGGGCTTTCAAAGTTGTATTTCACCAGACAGGTGTCGAAGAACCGGTCCTTGTCGTCCACCAGCGCGTTCAGCACCTCGGGCTCGTTCTTATGCGTGGTCACGCCGCAGAACCGCACCTTGCCCTGCTTCTTCAGCGTCGCCATCGCCTCGCGCGTCTCGGGAACGAAGATCCGCTCCTTGCCCTCGAGATTGTGGAGTTGGATCACATCGATATGGTCGGTCT
>JAFNGD010000062.1 GCA_017885365.1 Nitrospirota bacterium | reverse complement strand
CTTCTTTGCCTCCCCCTTGATCACGCCAAGGTAGTACTGTGCGAGCCCTACGCCCGGGAGCGCGAGCAGCGAGAAGAACACTATGAGCAGGCGTATGCGTTTCATGATTTTTTCATGCGGTCATGATGCAGTCGCTAGGCGGTCATAGGGCCGTCGTACGGCAGCCATGGGTCAGTAATGTTGACTGCTTCCTGACTGGCCCTAAACTATTCCTTCTCCATCAGGTCCACGCTGAAGGTCTCGTACTCCTTGAAGAACCCTTCCGGCAGGGGCGGGAAGGGGCTCGACGCGAGAATGGCGCGCATGGCCGCCTGGTCGAAGTAGAAGTTCCCGCTCGATTCCTGGAGCTTCGCCTCCCCCACCCTGCCCGAGCGCAGCACCCGGAACGTAACCTTGACCTTCGCCCCCTTTGCGCCCGGCGGGGGGTTCCAGTTCCGCTCCACCTTGTCGCGCACAATGAGGAGATAGGGTGGAAATTGGAACTCGCTCGTCGTGCTGGCCACCGCCACAGACTCCTGCTTCTTGCCCGCGGCAACAGGCGGCTGGGCGGGCGCCGTCTCCTCGGCAGGCTTTGTCTCGGGCTTTTTCGCGTCAAGCTCCGGCAATGCATTCTTGCTGACGGCGGACGGACGGGGTCGGGACGATTTTACAGCGGCCTTTGCCGGTGCTTTCACTTTCTGTTTAGCCTGAGGTGCCTGCGGTTTTACGACCGGCGCAGCGGGCTGAGAAGCCTGCTCAGACATCGTGGGGGGAAGGTTCGCGATATCGGCCGGCAGGTCCACCAGTTTTACCCGGTAGGATGGCGGGATAAGGACACGCGGCACGCCGTGGGCGACCAGATAGATCGCGGCAATGAACATGATGACATGGATAAAGAATGAGAAAAGGACGGCCGAGGCAAGTTCGCCGCCGGACTGGCCGATCCTCTTGCCGGTGAGCAGCTTCATTTACCGCTCTCGCCTCCCGGCGCGACAGCCTCGGTGACCATGCCGAGCCGGTCGATACCCGCGCGTTTCACCACGTCCATGACCTGGACCACGGCGCCGTAGGGCGCGTTCCGGTCGGCCCGGAGATAGACGTTGACCTGGGGTTTGCTCTTCCTGATGGCGGAGAGCACGTCCCCGAGTTTACCGACGTCGACGCGCTCCTTCTCGACGAACACTTCCTGGGCCCGGGTCACGGTGATCACGACGCGGTCCTCGGACTTGATGGTGTTGGCCTCGGACTTGGGCAGGTTCACGTCCAGCCCGCGGCTCATCATGGGCGAGATGATCATATAAAAGAACAGCACCACCAGCAGCACATCGATCAGCGGCACCAGGTTCAGCTCGCGGATGATGTGGCTGGTCCTCCGTTGCGTTCGCATGGCTATTTCCTCAGGTACGTCCGGCTCACGAAGCTCATGAACTCGATGGAGAAGGAGTCCATGCGTGTCGCCATGTCCTTGACCTTCTCGGCGAAGTAGTTGTAGGCGATCACGGCCGGGATGGCAACGAAAAGGCCGCCCGTTGTGTTGATGAGCGCCTCGGCAAGCCCCGGCGCCAGCGCCCCGATGTCGCCCGAACCCTTGAGCCCGATGCCGTAGAAAGCGTCCATGATGCCCCAGACCGTGCCGAAGAGGCCGAGCAGCGGCCCGACGGTGCCCGTGGTGCCGAGGAACGCCAGGTAGCGCTCCATGTATCCGACCTCGTCCTGCGCCGTGATCTGGAGCGAACGTTCGATCTCTTCCGTGACCAGGGACCGGTCCGACTCCGCGACCTTTCCGCCGGGAAGGGACTTGATGATGCCCTCCGCTTCCTTGTGGCCCTCAAGGAAAAGGGTCGCGACCGGGCTGAACTTCATCTGGTTGGCGCTGGCCAGCAGTTCGTCGATGTTCTTGGTCTTCCGGAAGACCTGCAGGAACGCCAGGGACTGCTTCTCCGCCTTCCGCAGGTACTGGAACTTGAGCAGGATCATGGCCCAGGAAACGATGGAGAAGCAGAGCNNTCCCCGGCGCCAGACCGGGCGTCGCCGCCAATGCGAGTGCGTACATTATGAGACCTCCAGAAAGAAAATTCAACGTTCAAGGTTTAACGTTCAAAGTTCAATGCGCACGATATGAAGCGAACTACATTGAACCTTCAACCTTGAACCTTTAACCCGTCATCAGCCCTGGCTGATGACCTTCCCCATCTCCGACACATCGTACCCGCCCATCTGCACGATCTGGTCCCGGAACTTCCGGTCCTCCCGGACGATCCCGAGGAGTGCCTGGAGCATCGGCGTGGTGTAGTGCTCTTCCGGGATGGCGAGGTCATAGCGTTCCTGCGCCACCGGAACGAAGTCGAGACCGAGGGCCTGGGCCGCGGAGAGCACCGCGAGACCGGTGTCCGCGACGCCGGAGGCCACGGCCGCGGCCACGGCCATGTGCGTAAATTCCTCGTGATGATACCCTTTTAC
Organism: Nitrospirota bacterium; assembly: GCA_017885365.1. The sequence goes on along the minus strand of JAFNGD010000062.1, from coordinate 419 downwards.
CCTGTTCGGGTCAATCCTTAATCGTTTGAGATAGAGGTCCGTCAGCAGCCGCGTGCCGGCTCCTGCCTGGCGGTTCACGAACACCACGTCCTCGCGCGTCAGATCCTCGAATCCCCTTACGTTCTTCGGGTTGCCCGACCGTACGATGAAACCCTGCGTCCGGTACACGAGGTTCACCAGCACCGTCTTCCGGCCCGGCAGATGCTTGCTGATGTAGCTGACGTTGTATTCGCCCGTCTCCTCGTCGAGCAGGTGCGTCCCGGCGAGGTGCGCCTCGCCGCGCTGCAGCGCAAGCAATCCGCCCAGGCTGCCCACGTGGGCCGATGACAGGGTAAGTTCGGGGTGCTTCTTTTTGAGGAAGTTCCCCAGCACGTCGAGCGCGTTGTCATGGGATCCGATGCAGACGATGGTGTTCGCGA
>JAFNGD010000061.1:2785-3682 GCA_017885365.1 Nitrospirota bacterium | reverse complement strand
TTCGTGAACAGGACCTCCCAGGGCTTGCCGGTCTTGTCCATGGCAGCCGTGAGGCGCGTGAACAGTGCCTCAAGGTTGTCCTGCTCGTTGTAAACGGGAATGACGACGCTGACGTAGGGTTTTGCCATGGTATATTTCTCCACTACAAGAAAGGGAACCTTTGATGATGGAACCGCGAAGGCGCAAAGAACGCGAAGGTTAGAACCAGGAAGTGGTTTTCCTTGGTGTCATTGGCGGCTTCGGGGTAAAGAGCCTTCCTTTGTTTATCATGGTTGAGTCTTCAGCTTTTGATCCTGAACAGGTCCTTCATCGCCGCGATCACCCGGTCCTGGTCCGCGTCGGTCATGGCCGGGAAGAGCGGCAGGCTCACGATGCGGTCCGAAATGGTCTCGGCGACCGGAAAGTCGTCGCGCTTGAAGCCGAACTGCTCCCGGTAGTAGGGATAGAGGTGTACGGCGCGGTAGTGCAGGCCGGTCCCGATGTTCCGGTCCTTCATGCCCTGCATGAAGGCATCGCGGTCCATGCCCGCCGCGTCAGGGTTGATGAGCGGCGTGTAGAGGTGCCAGGCATGGAGGTGCGAGTACGCCGGCGCCGTCGTCAACGTCCACTGCGGCCAGCCTGCGAGCAGCTTGTGATATCGCAGAGCGAGCTCGGTGCGGCGCCTAATGAAGCCGTCGAGCGCTTTGAGCTGATGGAGCCCCAGGGCGGCCTGGATGTCCATCATGTTGTACTTGTACCCGGGAGTGATGATCTCGTAGTGCTGGCTGCCTTTCTTGCCAAAGCGGTTCCATGCCTCGCGGTCCATGCCGTGGAACCGGAGCAGGGCCACGTCGCCGGCGAGCTTCTCGTCCCGTGTCGCCACGCAGCCGCCTTCACCGGTGGTCATGTTCTTGTTGG
>JAFNGD010000061.1:1163-2729 GCA_017885365.1 Nitrospirota bacterium | reverse complement strand
ACCGGCATGATGGCGCGCGTGCGCTTCGTCACCGCCTTCTCGATCCGCGTCACGTCCATGTTATAGGTTCCCGGCTCCACGTCCACGAGCACGGGCCTGCCGCCGGCGAGCACGATGGTGTTCAGCGTGGCAGCGAAGGTCATGGGCGTCGTGATCACCTCGTCGCCGGGCTGGAGCTTCATCGCCGTCAGCACGAGATGGAGCCCTGCCGTGGCAGAGGTGAGGGCAAGCACCTGCGGAGCGCCGAGGTAGGCCTTCAGGTCGTCCTCGAACTGCTTGACGCGGGGGCCCGTGGTGATCCAGCCGGACCTGAGGCAGGACACGACCTCGCTGATAGCCTCTTCGGAGATCGAAGGCCGGGAGAAGGGGAGGAACTCGTTCTGGTCATGTGCTGACATTCTAATCCTCGAAAGAACGGGCAAAATAAACGGCATTTACCGCAGAGAGCGCGGAGCTCGCAGAGAAGGCACTTCAAATAAAACACTCTGCGATCTCTGCGTCCTCTGCGGTGAAAAAGATCTTTACTGGTCCTTCAGCTTCTCGTCACGAAGTAAACACCCACGCAGATTATCAGGATGCCGGTGATGCGCGTGAGCGAGAGGTTCTCCTGGAAGAGGTAGTAGCCAGCCACGGCGTTCACGATGTAGCCCACGCTCAGGAGGGGGTAGGCGAAGCTTACCTCGACGCGCGAGAGGACCAGCAGCCAGACCACGACGCTTACGACATAGCAGACCAGGCCGCCGAGGACGAAGATGTTCCCTGCCACCTGGAAGCCGATCGGGAAGATGTTGGCCCAGACGAACTCGAAGTGGCCGATGCGTCGCATGCCTTCTTTCAGGAATATCTGTGCCGCTGCATTCAGCAGCACGCCGAGCATGATGAGCGGCAGATAGTTCACAGGGTCTCCTCCCGGTTCAGCAGGGTCACATGCAAGGGCGTTTGGGACTGTTCAACGATGCGGTAGTGCTTCAACCCACTGGTAACGAGTCTAACATAATTTTCCTGATTCGTCACCAGGAAGACGCGCTTCGGGCCGTTCCACCGCCGCCAGAACTCGTCCTCATTGATCATCCACCCGCTCGTGTCCTCGATCTTGGTTCCGAAAGACAGTTCACCGGTCCATTCAACGATGGTGATCTTCCGCTCAAGGTACACCGGGAGGTCCTGGTAGTACGTGTGGTAGCTCATGACCTCGTCTTCCGGCCGGAGCAGCGGTTTCAGCAGCAGCGACTCGTCCTTCATCGAACGCCGGTCAAGATGGGGCATAGCCGTGTTCGCGGTGATCAGGAAGAGGCTTGTTGCGACGAAGAGCGTCGCGAGCGATCGTTGGACGCCGTGTTGCTTTTTCTGGAACCAGGTGACGGCGGTGCCCGCAAGGAGGATGACGATAAGCGCTGCCGCGTGCGGGTAGAACACCGCAGTGTCGATCTCAGGCCGGAACCGCGGAAGGAGCACCAAGGCCGAGGCAAGGGCCAGGGCCAGGAAGAAAAGACCGACGTAGGCTCCATGGAATCCGGGGATAGCTCCCTGTTCCCAGGCATCGGCAAGATATTTCCCGATGACCAG